>CAXEWB010000112.1:0-4184 GCA_963999835.1 uncultured Cellvibrionales bacterium
TGCTGATACTATCTACTTGACGCAGACCATCGAAAAAATGGGCGATAAGCTTAATCGCTTTCTCAACCTTGAGGATGCCATTGAAGCCTGGAAAGCGAATCCCGAAGAAGAACGCGAATGGCGAATTCATTTTCATGTGCCGGTGTTTTTAGAGACGCTAGGGCTTGTCGAAACCACGCGTTTTGCTATTGAGGATGCGCTAAAATTTCACAAGGCCACACCGCTTTCAGAGCATTTGGAGATTGAAACCTATACCTGGGACGTGCTGCCAGAAGAGCTAAAAACCGGCGATATCGTCGATTACGTGACACTTGAATTGGACTGGGTAAAAAGTCAGCTCGTCTGATAGTCACGGAAAAAATGACCACTGTGAGGGGCTTGGATATGAAAATTGGTTTTATCGGTCTTGGTCGTATGGGCCATGGAATGGCGCGGCGTATTTTGGAGGCTGGGTACGATCTAGCTATTTACGATCAGATTCCTGAACTACTTACAACACTTGGGGAAGCGGGCGCTACTGTGGCCGATTCCGTTGCAGAATTAAGCGTCGACAGAGACCTTGTTATAGATATGCTGCCCCATGATGAAGCTTTGGAAGACTTAGTATTCTCGGCCGGAGGATTATTGGAATCTTTGCCTAAGGGCTCAATTCATATGCCAATGGGCACTCACGGCGTAGAGATTATTCAGAGGCTTACTCGAGCCCATGAAGAAGCAGGGCAGTTACTGGTGGCCGGACATGTGCTTGGCCGTCCCGATCTAGCAGCCAGTGGGCAGCTTACCCTGGTGCCCGCGGGTCCTGCTGCAGCACTGGAAAAATTACAGCCCCTGTTCGATGTACTGGGCAAGCAAACCTTTATCGCTGGTAATGAGCCCCACTCAGCCACCGCGGCGAAGATTGCCCACAATTTTGTGCTTGGTTGTGCCATCGAAGCCATGGGGGAAGGGATTTCACTGGCAAGGAAATACGGTGTAGAGTCGTCACAATTCCTTCAGATACTGACCCAGGGTCTGTTTGGTGCTCCAGCTTATCAAGTGTATGGACAAATTATTGCAGATGAAAGCTACGACAAGGTGGGCGCCTCCGTACAGATTGGCTTAAAAGACGCTAACTTGGCACTGGCAGCGGGTGAGTCCGCGGCTGTGCCTTTACCGAGCTGCAACATATGGCGCGACCGGCTTATAGGCGCTATCGCCAATGGCGACAGAGAATGCGACTGGGCCGTAATGGCGAAAGAGCAGGCGCGTGCCAGTGGTCTGGAGTAGTGACTTGAGAGCAAGGTCGCTACCAAGCAAGAAATGCAACCCTAGAAAGCCGATCTAGATCTTTTAGCTTACGCTGTCCAAGACCCACAAGAGATAACTTACAATCTGTCTTAAGATCACTTATTCGAAGAGGCAACCCAGCTCAGCGCCAGCGCGTTGAGTTGTAGCGTCCTTCGCGGTCAGTGGCAAAATCCTGTATCCACCCTCCTGGTAACAATACTAAAACTAAACAGGGTAAGGATAAGTAAAATCAGAAAATTTGGCACCAAGTAAAGCGCTGCAGGGTATATGTCTCAGCCTCAGCAGTTCTCTACTATAGGTGTGAGCCGGTTAAAAGGAAGTGTCGAAGATTAGCTGTATTCTGGGACTTTTTCAGGGCACGAAAAGTCGATCTGGTGTGGAGATATTTTGGGTAAGGGTAAAGCGGTAAGCTCGCGAGCGCGCTCGCGCGGCAGGCCCTTCGAACATAGCACCCCCTCAACCACTTTATTTTCATCTACACCGGTGGCCTGTTCATCGAGAATC
Source organism: uncultured Cellvibrionales bacterium (assembly GCA_963999835.1). Classification (GTDB taxonomy): domain Bacteria; phylum Pseudomonadota; class Gammaproteobacteria; order Pseudomonadales; family Porticoccaceae; genus HTCC2207. Next base: position 1,792 of record CAXEWB010000112.1, read on the forward strand.
GATTTTACGCCACCCACCATCATCCAAGTATGTTGGCTATGGGCAGTATCCACATCCTTTTCATCAAGGTTGTAATCGCCAGCTTGAATGGCAAGCATGGTATTACGCTTAGCATAGTCGTAGAAGCCGACAGTCATCCGCTCAACCAACAGGTCGGTCTTTTTTAACCATGATCGCCACATCGGACTGGTGATCATCTCGCGCAGGACAATCCTCGTTGAAACAGCCTGAGCAGCTGCAGGGTCAGTCTCTCTCAGGTGTTTGGTAGCCTCAGCTAAGCGCTCACCCAGATCTTTGATAACACCATCAAGCACACAGGCAGCAATCTCGTCCTTACTTTTGAAATAATTATAAAATGTGCCAAAGGCAACATCTGACAATTCCGAAATTTCAGCAATGGTGGTCTCATCTACACCATCTTTTGACATTAATCTGTAAGCGGTGTTGAGCAGATCGGTGCGTGTTTTTTGCTTCTTCCGATCGCTTCTACCCAATATTTGTTTTTGCAATGCCATATTCATGTCCAAATATCATTATAATAATGTAATAATCTCGAATCTGGCTAAACAGCTTGCCGCTTTCAAAAAGATGATTCTATATCATAAGTGATAATAAATATACCTAATCAGGTAAGTTATTGAAAATAAGACTTTTTGCGTTTGATGCCAGCACCAGTTGTGCATAAAGCGGGTACTTTACATAAGGAAATAATTATTTCTCACATCTATTGCCTCTTACTTTTCGTTGCGTTTATGCTTAACTCAACTGAGAGGAGTGATGCCCATGTCGCGTAATCCGTACGCCAATGTAGAGTTTTCTTGGAAGCAATTCTGGGAGTCCCTTATTTATGAAAATCTACCGCCGGTCATTTTCTCACCTCTAGCTGCCTTGCTTATCGAGCGCTCCCCATCAAAAGCGTGGAATGTATGTCAAAACCGCAATCTATTTGTGCTGACCACCCATAAGAACCCACTGTTATTTGTATTGTTTTCTTGGTTAGTGATTTATCCAGCCTCATGGTTAATCACTGGCGGCCTATTAATTGTTTTGTTTTATAACAATGGCGCTGGGGGTTCGATTGACCCTTTACAAATGTTCTTTGCCTTTTCGGTGCTGTTTTTGCGGCGACTGATTATTGCCGTTAAGTATGGGTACTTTAGTACACAGGAATATGCTTGCCTGTCTCAGCCAGCGCCCAATTGGGATTTTGATAAATCGGCTCGCAAACTGATTGCCCAAGGGTGGAGCAATCCAACACAGTTTCCTGGACTAATCGAAAGCGAACTCGAAGAAACCATGGACACCCACAATATTGCGCTAAAAGAAATGCACATGGCGACTAGCAGTGGTAAGTCCCTTAGCCTGTTTGATGTTGCCTCAGGTATTATTCGCACTGCCTATAAAAATCCGCCACCGCGCTGGTTTAATCCCCTGACTTTTTTCTCAACCCTAATTATTTTGGGGGCGCTAATTTTCGTTCGGCACTCATACGGTCTTCCACTGTTAGGCGATAGCTGGCATGACATTATTGTCACTCTGGCTATTTATGGCGGTGTAACCAGCGGCATGGGGCTGATGGGGTTTGGTCTTTTATGTGCCCATGATTTTGATCGTCGTGTGCAAACCTCTGAGCTTTATCATCGCGCCTTGGTCCCACCGGGTCTAGATCTTGAGATGCCTAACGGAAAATTTGAGACGGTATTTTTTGATAAACACTCCCCCAACTGCATTAACGGTTGGGTACAGTCGCGCAATGTGGTGCGAGGATTTGGCGAGCGCTTTTACCGCCGCGTGCAGAGTTATACCTCTCTACTAATTTCCTACTCCGTCCTATGTGTAATTATGCTCAACTTTATGATGTGGACACAGATACCCCATCAGGCCGCAACTGCTGTAACCATTGCCGCAACCATTTTTGTGATTTCGTTTATTGGCAGTTACGCCATGTATGGCGCCATTCGACTACAGCGCACCAGTTACTTACAGCGTGCCGCTCTGCAAGAAGAACTACTATCCCTTGAAGTTGAGATAGGTACCCTCTCGCAACAGGGTGCCGACAGCGGTGAATTGCAACGCCTAAATACCGCCAAGAACTTGCTGCAACAGGTCGATGAAAACCTGAACTTTGAAGAACTGGTATTTCGGCCCACCTCCATTTTAGGTAATCGTGCAGACAGCGGGCTTGTCGGCTCAGTACTGGGCCTTGTTATCACCGGCGCTGTTTTAATGTTGCAGGGCTTTGCCAGTATGGGCATTACCTATGGTGCTAATGGGTGGTTTGGTTTCTAGTTTATGCCTGGTTATTGAGATGTTGTAGTCTAAGCTTTGGTGATTATCTGATATTACAAAAGCCGACTTTAGATCTCATTTAAGTTACTGCTCTCACCGCCAAA
>CAXEWB010000113.1:0-2984 GCA_963999835.1 uncultured Cellvibrionales bacterium
ATATCGGGCTTCTCCATCATGGACAGGAACTGCCGAGCGTAAGTCGACAGGGATTCAACATAGCGTCTCTGACCTTCGGCATAGAGGGTATCGAATGCCAGTGAAGATTTCCCAGAGCCGGATAGACCTGTGATTACAATTAGCTTGTCGCGAGGTATATTGAGGTCAATATTTTTGAGGTTGTGGGTTCTGGCTCCGCGTACCTGAATGCTATCCATGTGCTTTTCTTTTTAGAGGGTTAAGTGGTCAATTATAGAGCCCGTGACAGTGTTCGAGCAAAATCAATTTGCCCTTTAATTACGGATAAACTTCCAGCGCGGATGTTTTTCACAAAAAAACAAAACTTATTTTTCACACACTGGCACACTGCTACTATAATGGGCGATGTTCAAAAACAAACCGTAGCCTTAAATTGATCGAAACCCCACAACATGCCAGCCATTTTTCTCCTCTGGAGAGGCGCGCCGTTCTATCTGTCGCCAGTCTATACGCATTTCGTATGTTGGGCCTCTTTATGGTGTTACCAGTGATGGCGCTCTATTTCAACAATTACTCTGGGGCTAGCCCTTTTTTGCTGGGACTGAGTCTTGGTATCTATGGTCTTACTCAGGCTCTGTTACAGATACCCTTGGGTTTGCTATCAGATAAGATTGGCCGGCGTCCAGTGATTATCTATGGTTTGATGGTGTTTATTTTAGGCAGTGTCATTGCGGCTGTATCGGATTCTGCCGCAGGCCTGATAGTGGGTCGAGCCTTGCAGGGCATGGGTGCAATCGCTAGCACTCTAATGGCGCTGATTACAGATTTTACCTCGGAAGAGAACCGAACCAAGGCTATGGCTTCCATTGGCGGCAGCATTGGCCTGTCCTTTGCAGTGGCGATGATTCTTGGTCCTATTATTGCGGCCAAGTATGGTTTGTCTGGTATTTTTTGGGTCACTGCCGGACTGGGTTTATTAGGTGTGTTAGTTTTTTTACGCTCAGTACCTGTTGTGCTTCCAGTGAGTAAAAATCGCGAGACCCATACTGATGTAAAACAATTTAGGCATGTGCTGGGGATTTCAGTTCTGCAACGCCTCAACTTAGGTATTTTTTGTCTTCATCTGGTGCTAATGGCTGCCTTTATTGTTATTCCAACAATCCTCGTTGAAGATATGGCAATTGCAGCAGATGGTCTGTGGTGGGTGTATTTGCTTCTCCTTGGCGGCGGTTTTGTAGCCATGTTGCCAGTAATGATTTTGGGCGAAAAATATAATAGACAAAAATTGACTTTTGTTGGTGCTATTGTGGTGCTGACGCTCACTATGGCAATGCTGGGTCTAAATCGTTCTAGTTGGCTGTCGCTGGTTCTACTTTTTGCCTTTTTTAGTGCCTTTAATCTTTTGGAAGCCTCATTACCCTCATGGCTTAGCAAGGTCTGTCCAGTAGGAAATCGGGGCACAGCGATGGGTATTTATTCATCGTCGCAGTTTATGGGTGCCTTTGCTGGTGGTGTTCTCGGTGGATGGGCGCTTGGCAGTATAGGTACCGATGCTCTGTTTTTTCTGCTCGCATTCATTCTGCTAATATGGCTATGCGTTGCCTTTAGAATGCAAACCCCACGACCGTTAAAGACTGTGGTTTTGCATGTTGCAGAGAAGGATCGCGACGAATTTGTAAAAATAATTTCATCTATAGCTGGCGTAGAAGATATACTTCTTATTGAGGGCGAAGATCTGGCTTATGTAAAGGTAGATCAACAATCTGTTGATATGGCCAGCTTGCAGCCCTACTTTTATCGCAAATAGACTATCGCAAATAGACAGGGGAAAGAAATGGCACGAGGAGTCAATAAAGTTATTTTGGTGGGCAACTGTGGTCAGGATCCAGAGGTGCGCTATATGCCCTCCGGGGGAGCTGTTACCAACCTCAGTATCGCAACGTCAGAGTCATGGAAAGACAAGAATACAGGCGATCAACAGGAGCGTACGGAATGGCACCGTGTAGTATTCTTTAACCGCCTTGCAGAAATAGTCGAGCAGTATGTTAAAAAGGGCACCAAACTCTATGTCGAAGGCTCGCTGCGCACGCGTAAGTGGCAGGGTCAGGATGGCCAGGACCGTTACACAACAGAGATTGTTGCCAGTGATATGCAGATGCTGGATAGCAGAGGTAGTCAGGGTGGGTTTGATCAACAGCCTGGTGCTGATATGGCGCCACCACCGGCGCAACAGTCTGCACCGCAACAATCTGCTCCAGCAGGTCAGTCTGCGGGACAGGCAACTGGACAGGCGCAGAATACTGACTGGGATGATGGCGACGATATTCCCTTTTAAAAGTTTTTTATTTTGTAGGAGTTATTATGACCATTCAAGTTGGTGAAAAGATGCCCGATGGCGCGTTCGCTGTAATGGCTTCAGAGGGACCCTCTGAACTATCAAGTGACGAGCTTTTTAGTGGCAAAAAAGTAGTACTCTTCGCTGTGCCAGGGGCTTTTACGCCCACCTGCTCAGTCGCTCATCTGCCCGGTTTTGTCGTGCAGTTCGATAAGCTGATTGAGAGTGGTGTTGATACAGTTGCCTGTCTATCGGTGAATGATGTGTTTGTGATGGATGCATGGGGCAAAAGTGCTAACGCGGAAAATATTGTTATGTTGGCAGATGGTAATGGCTCCTATGCCACTGCGCTTGGCTTGGACATGGATGCCACCGGTTTTGGTATGGGCGTTCGTAGCAAACGTTTTGCGATGATTGTCAATGATGGTGTACTAGAGCTATTAAATGTTGATGAGATTGGATTTGAGAGCTCCAGTGCGGAAGCGGTGCTAGAGGCTCTATAACTATCATCAACTATACCTTGCAAGAAGCAAAAAAGGCACCTAAAAGGTGCCTTTTTTGTGTTCCATGTGGATAAATTAATCGGCGTAACGCTCCATAATAAGACTGGCATTAGTGCCACCAAAACCAAAGCTGTTGGACATAATTCGATTTAGCTTTCGCTCTTTAC
>CAXEWB010000114.1:0-2705 GCA_963999835.1 uncultured Cellvibrionales bacterium
AAGAGCAGCGCATGATTTCCGATGAGTACGCCAGTTCAACAGCCACCCTAAATGCGAGTCCATTTAATATTTCTATTACCGTTGGTAGCTCGTCAACCACTACTACGGCGGTAACGGTATCAACACCGACACCGGCGGGTGTAGTCTCTGCCATCAATGCCGCGAGCACTGGGGTCACAGCGACACTTGTGGATACCGGGATTAGTGGCAGCAACTATCGTATTATTCTCTCCGGTGATACTGGCAGTGAAGGGGCATTTACCCTGACCTCAACCCCAGATCTGGGGTTTGGTGACAGCAGTAATACCTTGCAGGCAGCCCAAGATGCAATTATCAACTTTGATGGGCTTACCGTTACCCGTGCCAGTAACGAAATCAATGATGTTATCGAAGGAGCGACTTTTTCGATAACCGAGACCACCAGTTCAGCAGTGCGCTTAAATATCACCAGCGATAAAAGCACATTAAAAACCAACCTGCAAAATATGATCGCCACATACAATGATCTCAATACGTTATTTAGTGAATTAACTGCCGAAGGTTCAGAGGCAGAGCTTGGGGGGGCACTGGCGGACGACACCTCATTGGTGCGCTACCTTAAAAGCCAAATCCGCACCGCGATCTTTGCTGACTCGTCGACCCCTTCTGGCAGTATTTCGGCATTGCGTGATCTGGGTATAAGCCTCGATAAAACCGGTGATTTGACCTTTGATGAAACCACCTATGACACCGTTATTGCTTCCAGCCATGATGATGTGGTGATGATGCTATCTGCCAATACCAGTGATCAAAACCTCTATGACACAGCTAGCAAGGGTTTGGCACAAGATATTGCTACCACACTGGAAGGCTTTAATGATAGCACCGGGGTGTTGACAACAAGAACATCCAATGCTGAGGAAGAGTTGGTCGAGTTTAAAGATGAGTTGGTAAAACTTGAGGCGAGAATGGAAAATGTCTATCAGCGCTATCTGACCCAATTTACTGCTATGGAAACATTGATGGCTAGCATGGATACCACCAAAGACTATCTGGAAGGTCAGTTAGAACAGTTGTCGAAAGCTTATGATAACTAGATAAAAAGAGTGCTTGAGCAGGTAAAAACCCCCGGTGCTACCTACTAAATAGCACCGGGCACTACGAGTGAGGATAGGACTCGTATAGGTTTTTTTACTACTTAAGCAGTGCCATTACAGACAGAGCTTGCTGGTTAGCTTGCGCCAGCATGGCAGTACCTGCCTGCGCAATAATTTGCGTGCGTGCTAGCTCTGTTGTTTCTTTTGCGTAATCAGCATCAGCTATGCGACTGCGCGCAGCAGAGGCATTCTGCGAGGCATTGGCAAGATTATCAACGGCAAACTCTAGTGTATTTAATGTAGCACCAAGAGTAGAGCGTTTGGCATCAAGACCAGCGATAGAAACATCAATCGCAGCCAATGAGGTATTGGCCAATGCAGCGGTAGTGATTGTCAATGAGTCAATATCATTGGTAAATACACCGCCAGCGGTTCCTGATCCTGTTGCGCCTGCTGAGTAAGTGGCATCACCATCCAGTTGTAAATCACCCAGATTAACCGTAATGGTCTGGTTTGCTTCATAACCTACCTGAAAAGTCATCAGACCACTGGCCCCAGCTGAACCGTCTAGCAAGTTTGAACCGTTCCACTGAGTATTGTCAGCAATACGCTCAATCTCTGTGCGCAGTGCAACAAATTCAGTGTTCAAGGCAGTCAGGTCGGTAGAAGATAATGTGCCATTACCAGCTTGTACTGCTAGCTCACGCATGCGCTGAAGCATATTGCCTACTTCAATCATAGCGCCATCAGCAGTCGAGACTAAAGCGATTGCATCATTGCCGTTTCTCACGGCCTGGTCCAAGCCTCTTATTTGTGAAGTGAGTTTAGATGCTACTGCTAGACCTGCAGCATCGTCAGATGCAGAGTTAATTCTCGAACCAGTGGCTAAACGCTCCATGGCTTGAGTCATTTCTCTGTCATTTTTTACGAGTGCGTTAGCCGTAATTTGCGCGGCAACGTTTGTGTTAATAACAGCCATTTTATTTTCCTTTAAAACATGTGATTTTAAGTTAACGTTGCCAGTTAAAGACATCTAGCTGACTATCCGTTAATAAATCTATCGACAGTATTTTTAAAGACTTTAGAAAAAGTGGCACTATTTTGCCACTTTGTGGCAAATATTTGCCAAATCGGCAAAATAGTGCCACTTTTCTCTGGGCAATTGAGGTAATTACAGCGTTCTAGCTAAAAGAATCCATAACAAAAAAACCCAACCTTAAGGCTGGGTTTTATCGGTAAATACAGGCTCTTTTTGTGAGCAGGCGTTTACTTGAGCAAGGCTAAAACAGTCTGTGCTTGCTGATTTGCTTGGGAGAGCATGGCAGTCCCTGCTTGTGCAATAATTTGTGTGCGAGCCAGCTCTGTAGTTTCACTGGCATAGTCAGCATCTTCAATACGGCTACGTGAAGCAGCAGTGTTTTGCGATACATTAGCCAGATTGTCCACGGCGTACTCTAAGGTGTTAATTGCAGCACCAATAGTGGCGCGCTTGGCATCTAGACCGGCAATTGACACATCAAGTGCAGCCACAGTTGTGTTTGCCAGGGTAGCAGTGGTGATTGTCAATGAGTCAATATCATTGGTAAATACACCGCCAGCGGTTCCTGATCCTGTTGCGCCTGCTGAGTA
>CAXEWB010000115.1:0-11971 GCA_963999835.1 uncultured Cellvibrionales bacterium
CATATCTTTCAGCTGGGAACCAAATACAGCGAGGTAATGCAAGCCACGGTATTAGACGAAAATGGCAAAGAGCAAGTCATGCATATGGGTTGCTATGGCATTGGTGTCAGTCGTATTGTGGCTGCAGCCATTGAGCAGAACCATGATGAAAATGGCATTATTTGGCCTGATGCTATTGCCCCGTTTCAAATTGCATTAGTACCTATCAATATGCACAAATCAGACTCAGTTAAAGAGACCTGCGAGGCACTCTACGCTGAGCTCACAACAGCCGGCTATGACGTGCTATTTATGGATGAGCAGAAGGCGCGACCGGGCGCTATGCTGGCTGATATTGAACTGATTGGTATCCCTCATAGAATTGTTGTCGGGGATCGAGGTCTCGAGGATGGCACAGTAGAGTACCGCCATCGCCGTGCATTAGATAACCAATATATAGGATTGGACAAGTTACCCGAATTTCTCGCATCCACGATTAGCTAGACAATCCTTGTAGCAATCCTATCCACCCCCTCGGGGTTAGATCTGCTGAGTTTGCTTTTACACTCTGGTACACTGAGTTTTGAGTATGTAAAGGTCTGCCTATGGAAAATGTGATGTCGCCCCTTGAGCTGAGACACAAAATTCGCAATGGTGGTCATAGAGACCATACCTCCGGTCTGTGTGAGGGATTTGTACAGTGCAATATGGTTATCCTACCATCGGACTGGGCCGCTGATTTTCATCAATTTTGTCGTTTAAATCCAAAACCCTGCCCACTGATCGCGGTTTCAGAACCTGGGGATTACCGCCTACCGGCTTTAGGTGAGGATATTGATATACGCCGCGATATTCCTGCCTATAGAGTATTTGAGCATGGGGTAATGAGGGAAGAAATTAATGATATCTCTCACCTGTGGCAGCATGATCTGGTGGTTTTTTTAATTGGTTGTTCATTTTCCTTCGAAGAAGCACTTATTGCCGACGGGTTGGAGGTACGCAATGTCACCGAGGGAGTCAATGTGCCTATGTACAAAACCCATATTGACTGCCAATCTGCCGGTCTCTTTGCCGGAAAAATGGTCGTCAGCATGCGTCCTTACAAGGAGACTGATATGCCGCAAGTAAGGCAGATATGTAGCCGTTTTCCTTCGGTTCATGGTGAGCCCATTCACTATGGTGACCCCAAGGAAATTGGCGTTCGTTCTATTACACAACCTGACTTCGGTGATCCCGTAACCATCAAACCAGATGAAGCACCTGCATTTTGGGCCTGTGGTGTCACACCTCAGGTAGCACTTGAAAATGCAAAACCGCCTTTTTGTATTACCCACAGCCCCGGCTGTATGCTGGTCACTGACCTATTCAATCGCGATCTTGCGAGCACTTAAGCCGATCAATTGGGATGAAATGTCCATGAACCTATTACTTAATTGCGATCTTGGTGAAAGTTTTGGCTCTTGGAAGATGGGTCTAGATGCCGAGGTCATGCCCTATATAGATCAGGCTAATATCGCCTGTGGCTTTCATGCCGGTGACCCTATTGTCATGCAAAAAACACTGGCACTAGCCAAGGAGCATGGTGTATCAGTGGGGGCTCACCCCAGTTATCCAGATATTGCTGGCTTTGGTCGGCGCTCTATGAAGATGCCTGCCACTGAGTTAATTCCAATCCTTCAGTACCAGATTGCCGCCTTGGTCGGTATGGCAAACAATATAGGTTTAACGGTCAGCTACGTGAAGCCTCATGGGGCCCTTTATAACGATATGATGGCTAATGGCCACCTCCGCAGCACGGTTATGACAGCAATAGCTGAGTGCGAACCTAGCCTAGCATTTATGCTCCAGGCAACACCGGATGTCGACAGTCATCGTAAAGAGGCGCAAGCTTTTGGCTTGGAGTTGATGTTTGAAGCCTTTGCCGATCGATGCTATGACGACTCTGGCGCTCTACTCTCTAGAGCCAAACCGGGTGCTGTGCATAGTCGTAAGAAAATGCTTGATCAAGTGCGACAGCTAAAGGAGGACGGATCAGTCACATCTGTCAGTGGTCATCGACTTTCTTTACAAGCAGACTCTCTCTGTGTGCACGGTGATAATCCTGAAGGAGTGGCTGCTGTTGGCGAGATTCGTCAATTGTTAAGGCAAAATAGCTAAGTCAATGGAAGTCTCTTCCCCATGTATAGAGGTAGCTGGAGAAAATAGCTTAATTGTTTATTTTTCCGAACAACCTAGCGCAAGGGTATCAGAGGCAATAGCCAGTACATTAGAAAATCTAAAGATTGCGCTACCTGACCAATTGATTGATCTCATACCCTCCTATGCGTCTCTTTTAGTTATATATAACCCTCTTTTGACAGATCACTATGCTGTTCGAAAAGCTATTCTTCTTGCTACTAATCAAAGTGCTTTAAATAAGGTGGCCAACAAGTCGTCTCAAGGTGGCCGCTGTGTCGAGTTGCCAGTATTCTACAGTGTCCAGTCGGGGCCTGATCTAGCGCTACTAGCTAACAATGCCGGTCTTTCAATTGAACAAGTGATCACTCTTCACCAACAAACTGAGTACCGCGTTTATGCCATTGGTTTTGCGCCGGGTTTTGCTTATCTGGGTGAGGTAGATAAAAAAATTGCTGCTCCCAGACTGGCTACTCCAAGACAAAAAGTACCCAAAGGCGCTGTCGCCATCGCTGACAGACAAACTGCTGTCTATCCAGCTCCCTCCCCGGGGGGCTGGAATCTTATTGGGTTGTGTCCAATCCCAATGTTTGATCCTGCCAGCGATCCAAGCATGCCAGTGAGCGTTGGCGATACAGTGCGCTTTAAAGCTATTGATCGGGAGAGATTCCTTCAGCTGGGTGGTTGTGAATCAGATCTTATTGGTGAAGAGCAATGAGTGGCTTAAAGGTAATCCAACCCGGAATTAACAGCCATATTCAGGATCGTGGTCGCTATGGCTTTCACGCCATTGGACTAACAACTGGAGGACCTTTAGATTTCAGCTCCTTTTGTTGGGCTAACAAGCTTTGCAACAATACCGGCTCTGAGACCTGCATTGAAGTTTTGGTAGGTGGATTGGTTTTAGAGTCGCAAATCAGCACACAGATAGCAGTCACCGGTGCTACTGTGCCACTGACCATTAACCAACAACCAGCGGACTGTTGGCGAAGCCATAATATTAATCCTAGTGATCGAATAGAACTGGGTTATGCAACAGCGGGCTGTCGCGCTTATCTAGCCGTCGCCGGTGGTTTTCAGGCACAACCTATCTTTAACAGCGTGGCCACGGTAACCAGAGAGGGCCTTGGAGGTCTTGAGCAAGATGGGCACCCCCTGAAAAGTGGCGATATCCTTCCCTGCTCATCGTCTTTCAGCCGACCATGTTTTTCCTTAGCTTCCTATCATAGACCCATGCTGGAAAACGATCATATAAATCTGCGGGTAGTACTTGGCTACCAACACAGCACATTTGAGCACAAGCAACTTTTCTTTAATGCGCACTATACAGTGTCTGAAAAAAGCGACCGCATGGGCTATAGACTTAATGGTCCCGCCATTAAATCTTCAATAACAAGCATGCTTTCCGAGGGTATCTGTTATGGGGCAATCCAATTTCCTGCTGACGGTCAACCTATTATTCTTCTGTGTGACCGTCAAACCATAGGCGGATATCCCAAAATAGGCTCAATCCTCTCTATTGATATAGATAAGCTGGCACAACTTATGCCGGGTAAAAAAATTGGCTTTGAGGCAATTGGCATTGAACAGGCGCATAATTTAATTCATCTTCATGAACAGCGCTTTGCCAGAATTTCAGTGGATCCAATTAGTAGTGAGCTATGACTGAGCTACAACTTAGTGAGCAAATTGAACAGCTTCTTGTTGAGCGCAACCTAAGGGGCATGCAAACAGTTCGCCACGCCCTAATACCCGGCTACATGATGCGGGCAGCTAATATGATTAGACAACATATTGGCACTGTACTAATCGGTACTGGCTTTCCGGTAAATAATACCTTTGAAACCGATGGGCCTGTGGGGGCCATTGCACTCTACAAAGCCATCGAGACATTGGGTGGCAAACCCATATTGGCTTGCTGCGACCCCCTTGCTAAGGCCATTAAAGAGGATTTCAACGTATACAGGCTTGATCAGGGCGAATTGACAGTAGCTCCCAATGAAGCCAAGAGAGCGCTAGAGCAACTAAACCCTAGTTTGCTTATCTCAATTGAGCACCCTGGGCTGACAGTCAATAATGATTACCGCAATATGCGCGGCGAGGACATTAGCAGCCGCTGCTCAGGCTTTGATTTTTTCTTACGCCTAGCCGATTGCCCCACTATTGGTATTGGTGATGGCGGCAATGAAGCGGGTATGGGCAATATCCAAGGCGTATTGGAAAATTTAGACATAACAGCTTCCGTCGTATGCTGTGATGAATTAGTAATTGCCGATGTCTCTAACTGGGCAGCACATGGACTTTTGGCCTGCTTGTGCTATCTGGAGCAAAAAGACTTGCTAAAAATTTGGGATAACAGGCAAGTTCTGAAATACCTCAGTGACAGGGGCAGCGTCGATGGAATAACTAGAGAAAATACGCTGACCGAGGATGGCTTTGACAGTGACATCAGTGAAAATGTAATTCAAGAATTGAAAAAAATAGTGGGTCTTTGATCTAGCAAAAAAATATCTTACAAAATTCATAAATTACAGAAAAATTACCGACAATAAAGCTAATTTACGGAGATTTAAACTGAATTTACTTTGCTGAAATTTGTGGCCGCTGATAACATTTAGTCATTAAATGATGGACCCTCTTTATGAGTATTGCATTTATCAATAATCAATTTTTGCCTCTAGAGGAAGCGACAGTTTCTCCGCTAGATAGAGGCTTTTTGTTTGGCGACGGCATCTATGAAGTTATCCCCTCCTACAATGGCAAGTTAGTTGGCTTTAAACCCCACATTGATAGAATGAACGATGGCCTAGAAGCAATTGGCATCCAATTACAATGGAGTCACCAACAGTGGTTGGACCTATGCGATAAACTTATGGAGGAAAACGGTTTTGGAAATCTAGGTATCTACCTACATGTCAGTCGCGGCGCCGATAAATCAAGGTTTCATGCCTTCCCTGATGCCGTCGAACCCACGGTTTTTGCCTTTACTTTTAGCATAGCCTCTCCGCCTGTAGCGGATAAATCCTTAGTCAAACCCTACAGTGTCTCCTCGACCAGAGATCTCAGATGGGAGCGTTGTCATATTAAATCCACAGCACTGTTGGGCAATGTACTGCACTTCCAGCACGGCTATGAAAAGGGTAATGGCGAAACTCTTCTGTTCAATGCTAATAATGAGCTGACTGAAGCTAGCGCCTGTAATGCGTTTATTGTCAAGGATGGTACTGTTATCACACCGGCGCTAGATCATCAGAAATTAGCGGGTATAACGCGTTTTATGCTACTCGATATACTGCGCAAAGATGGCAGTATACCGGTTGAAGAGCGAGTAGTGACTATGGATGAGGTGGCCAGCGCAGATGAGGTCTGGATAACGAGTTCGTCAAAAGAAATAGCCCCAGTCACCGCGATTGATGGTGTTCCAGTTGGCAATGGCAAGGTAGGTGATGTCTGGCTTGCCGCGCAGACGCTTTACAGTGCTAACAAGTTTAACTATTAATGACGTAATGAATGTCTAGGCCCTCTTCCGCAATTATTGACATACAGGCTCTAAGAGATAACTTCTCTTTGGCTCAATCCCTAGCACCCAACTCAAAAACCATGCCTATGGTCAAAGCTAATGCTTATGGTCATGGTGCCCTACCCGTGGCCAAGGCTCTAGCCGATCTAGCTCCAGCCTTTGGTGTAGCCTGCATAGAAGAGGCCATTGAACTGAGAAAAGCTGGTATTAAGCAGCCGATTCTACTGCTCGAAGGAACCTTTAGCGCTGATGAAGTCTCGGTTGCCGAACAGGAAAACTTTTGGTTGATGGTAGAAAACAGACCCCAAATTGAGGCCATTACCAAAGCAAAGCTTAAAAAGCCTATAAACGTATGGATCAAATTAGATACAGGTATGCACCGCTTAGGCTTCCCCGCCAATGAAGCGCAGTCCATCTTCGAGCAACTAAGAGCCAGTGCAAATGTTAACCAACAAATCGTTTTGGCTACACATTTTGCCTGGGCAGATAGCTTGACTGAACAAATGACTGAACAGCAACTATTATCCTTTGAGTACAACATAGAGACCATAAAATCGTCTGGCATACTGCAGAGTCTAGCTAATTCTGCTGCGATTTTAGGCTGGCCGCAGACTCAGCGAGACTGGCAGCGTCCCGGTTATATGCTGTATGGCAACTCACCTTTCGCAAGTGCTCAAGACAATGCTGACAAACTTAAGCCAGTGATGACTTTCAGCTCTGCTATTATTTCTATCCGCACAGTGCAGGCCGGTGAATCTGTTGGCTACACCGCTAATTGGATCGCTGATAGAGTCAGCCGAATTGCTACAGTAGCTGTTGGCTATGGCGATGGCTACCCAAGACATGCCCCCAATGGTACGCCAGTACTCATTCAGGGTGTAGAATGTCCCCTTGTAGGACGGGTATCCATGGATATGATTACCGTTGATATTACTGATTTACCTCACGCAACATCTATCGGTAACAAGGTAACCCTCTGGGGTCCAGAACTGCCCGTAAACAAAATTGCAGCGTGCTGCAACAGCATTGGCTATGAGTTACTGACCCGCATGCCCTCTCGAATACCTCGAATCTATATCAATCAGCCTCAGTAGCCAACAAGAGAACATCTAAAAAGACCACTCTTTGCGGTTTGCAAAGCTATCTGAATTATCAGTCATGCGAATATAGGTTGGAGTGAAGCCATAATAAGCACTGATTTTGAAAGCGTTGGCTATTTTAGCTTCTTGCTCAGTACTGGGACTGTCAATTATTTTTACAATCTCAGGAAACCGAGCAAAATAAAGCGCTTCAAATTCAGGCCTTTGATCATCTTTTAGCAGGGTAATTACTCCTTGCATCTGTAGCCCCTTTATCGCCTGCCAATCGTTTTGATAAGGCGCGTAGATAGAGGCTGCGAACGAACTTTTCTCAGACAAACTTTTACCATGCCGACTGGATGATGAGGACAAAAAATAGAGTACAGGACGATGATCTTCCATTGCAGCGGCATAAAGAACAGGGGTTGACCAGGGGCCATCGGCATCAACGGTTGCCAGTGTAAGAACAGACTGAGACTGAAGAAAATATTGCAGTTGTGAGATATCGCTAGGCATTACCATTCCAGCGCTGAATGCTCTCATCCTCAATATCGAAGAGGTCCAGTATTCTTGCCACTGAAAAATCGACAATATCATCAACCGTTTCAGGACGAGCATAGAAGGCTGGCGAAGGGGGACAGATAACTGCACCGATCTGACTGGCTTTAAGCATCAATTCACAGTGACCAGTGTGCAACGGAGATTCACGGGGAACAATCACTAGCTTACGGCGCTCTTTTAACACCACATCAGCCGCTCTAACAATTAAATTATCAGCATGAGAATTGGCAACTGCTGAAAGGGTTTTAATGGAGCAAGGGAGAATAATCATCCCCGCAGTTTTAAATGAGCCACTGGCAATACTAGCAGCGATATTTTTATTGTTGTGCACCACATCTGCGAGTGCCTCGACCTGCTCTGCAGTGTAATCGGTCTCAATACCGATATTCATGCGCGCCGCCTGACTAATAATGGCATGTACTTCTATACCCTTATGCTGAGCAAGCTTTTCAAGTAGCCTTATACCATATATGACGCCACTTGACCCCGACATGCCTATAATTAATCGCATTGCAAATCCTTGTCTAAAAAAATGGGTTGGATTGCACTGGGTAGGAACTAGTTAAGTCTGCGTTTTACTGACAATGTTTCGCTATGACTTTAATTCCTTGCGCAACACTTTACCTACGTTAGTCATGGGTAGTTCGTCTCTAAATTCAACAAACTTAGGCACTTTATAGCCCGCCATATGTTCTTTACAGAATTTAATTACCTGATCTTCTGTCAGCTCGGAATTAGTACTTACCACAAACATTTTAACCACCTCTCCGGCTTTTGAATCTTTAACCCCCACTGCTGCACATTGAGAAATGTCCGGATGGGCGGTAAGGGTTTTCTCCAACTCATTGGGATAGACATTAAAGCCAGAAACAACAATCATATCCTTTAGGCGATCTACAATCTTTATGTACCCGTCTTTATCGACAGATACTACATCGCCAGTGTGCAACCAACCATCGACGATGGTCTCCTCTGTCTGCTCAGGACTTTGCCAATAGCCCTCCATAACTTGCTCACCCCGCACACAGAGCTCTCCTACACCACCAACTTTCTGCTTCTTACCCTGATCATCTACAACCTTGATTTGAGTGCCTGGCACTGGAATTCCTGCCGTGCCCAGTTTTTGAAATCCCAACGGATTCATAGAGACTACAGGTGAAGCCTCAGTCATGCCATAACCCTCACTGATCTTACACCCCGTCATTGCTTGCCACTGCTCTGCAACAGACTCCATCAACGCCATACCACCTGACATTGTGACTCGGAGTTTTGAAAAATTAAGGTTTTTAAACTGCGGATGCTCCAGCAGGGCTACAAAGAGGGAGTTCAAACCGCAGAAAATATCAAAATTATAATTTTTCAGAGTGTTAATAAAGCTGGGGATATTACGCGGATCGGGAATCAAAATGCTGTGGCCTCTAATAGCTGGCATAAGACCAAAACACAATGAATAAGCATAGATATGATACAGAGGCAAAGGTGCAATCATAGATGAACTCTCTAGGGAATCCTCTTGTACAGACAAAACTGCCAGACACTGGGCAACATTGGACAATAGGGTCCGCTGGGTGAGCATGACTCCTTTTGAAGCACCCGTGGTACCTCCAGTATATTGTAGAGCACAAAGATCATTCAACTCTGTTATATGAGTCTTATAATTGATACCCCCATTCAGCAAGTCGCTAAAGGGAATCCAAGGCCCTGGGCCAATTTTTTTCCAACGCCCAGTCAACTTCATGAGCAATGTGCCTAGACTCTTCTTTAAAGGGGGAAGTAGATCAATGGCTCTGGTCACAATCACATGCTCTATCGGTGTTTCTGGCAATGCTTCGCACAGTGTGCTGTAAAACTGATCTAGCACCACGACCGCTTTAACATTGGCATCGTTAAGTTGATGAACCAATTCTCGAACTGAATACATAGGATTCGTGTTGACAACAACCAAACCCAATCGCCATGCCGCAATAACAACCACGGAATATTGAATAAGATTTGGCATTTGAATTGCTATGCGATCACCGGCTGACAATTTAAGCGTTTTCTGTAAGTAACTGGCTACCCTTCGCGAAAATTGGTCTACTTCGCGATAGCTGAGTGTCTGACCGAGACAAGTAAACGCTGGCTGGCTCTGCGCATCTGATACAGCACGCAACCATAACTCTAGCAATGATCTTGCCGGCAATGGCGGCTGCTCTGAGCTCAAACCAATACGTTGATGTGCACCACTAACAGCTTGTTCTATTAACATAGAGATTTATCCATTATTTTTAAATCCGATTGTAATGTAAAAATAGGCATTTGTGACCTTCTAAATAAGAGGTGGTATAAAACTTCTATTGACAAGCCTTTATCTGGAGAGTTCCAACATGCCTTTTTCTAGCCCACTGAGAGTCAATGGAAACATCTTGTTTTCCACCAAATCTCTTAGCATAAGAATTGAAGGGGTATATTCCCAATATTTGTCCTGTACTGGATTTAGCCAGATTAACTTTTCATAGGTTTCAGCCATACGCTGCATCCACACTGAGCCTGCCTCTTCATTATGGTATTCAACACTACCACCGGGACTGCTGATTTCGTAGGGGGCCATCGATGCATCACCGACAAAGATTACGTTATAGTCCGATGAATACTTGTGCAAAATATCGAAAGTAGACATCTGTTCTTCACGACGTCGGTGATTATTCTTCCACACATAGTCGTAAAGGCAGTTGTGAAAGTAAAAGTACTCTAGGTGTTTAAATTCAGTTTTAGCTGCAGAGAATAACTCCTCACACATCCGAACGTAGGGATCCATAGAGCCACCCACATCAAAAAATATCAATACTTTGACCGCGTTGTGCCTCTCTGGGATCATTTTTATGTCCAACAGACCAGCATTGCGCGCAGTACTGCTAATAGTGTCATCTAAATCTAACTGATCTGCTGATCCCTCACGAGCAAATTTGCGGAGCCGTCTAAGTGCGACTTTAATATTGCGCGTGCCAATTTCAACTGAATCATCTAAATCTCGGTACTGACGTTCATCCCAGACCTTAACCGCAGTGCTCTTGCCACCGGGACCACCCATGCGGATACCTTCAGGATTGTAGCCACCATGACCAAAGGGTGAGGTACCATTTGTACCGATCCATTTATTGCCACCTTGATGACGTTTTTTTTGTTCTTCTAGACGCTTTTTAAATTCTTCTATTAGTTTTTCCAAGCCACCGAGACTCTCTATTTTCGCCTTTTCCTCTTCACTAAAGTGCTTCTCAAATTCTTTGCGCAACCAGTCCTCGGGAATCAACGCCTCAATAATGCCGTCTATGTTTTCAAGATTTTTAAAGTAAGCACCAAAGGCGCGGTCAAAACGATCATAGAATTTTTCATCTTTGACCATGCAGGTCCTTGCCAAAAGGTAAAAGTCATCAATGGAACCAAACGCAATGTTTTGCTCCATAGCAGCCATCAAATCCAGCAACTCTTTAATAGAAACTGGAACCTTAGCCCGCTTTAGAGTGAAAAAGAAGTTTATTAGCATGCCACAGTCTGCTCAGCTAGACCTGATTTCCCTGTCGACGAGTCATAAATGCCAAACGCTCTAGCAAATGCACATCTTGCTCGTTCTTTAGCAAAGCGCCATATAGCGGTGGAATTGCTTTAGTGGGATCACGGTTGGTCAGGATATCTTCGGGAATATCGTCAGACATAACCAACTTCAACCAATCTACCAACTCCGAGGTTGAAGGCTTTTTCTTGAGACCGGGTATCTTTCGCACATCGAAAAATATATCCAGAGCCTCGTCTACTAATTTCTTTTTAATGTTGGGGAAATGCACATCCACAATACGCTGCATGGTGACCCGGTCAGGGAAGTTTATAAAGTGGAAAAAACAGCGACGCAAGAAAGCATCTGGCAATTCTTTTTCATTATTACTGGTGATAATAACGATCGGTCGTTGCACTGCCTTGATAGTCTCACCCGTTTCATAGACATGGAACTCCATGCGATCAAGTTCCAGCAAAAGGTCATTGGGGAACTCAATATCGGCTTTATCAATTTCGTCAATAAGAAGTACCACCTGCTCATCTGCAGTAAAGGCCTGCCACAGCTTGCCTTTGTCAATATAATTGGCAATATCTTTGACCTTCTCATCGCCCAACTGAGAATCCCTCAGGCGCGAGACAGCATCATATTCATAGAGACCCTGTTGCGCTTTGGTGGTTGATTTTATATGCCAAGACAATAACGGCTTTCCAAGCGCCTTAGCAACTTCCTCTGCCAGTAGGGTTTTACCTGTACCCGGCTCTCCCTTGATCAGCAGGGGTCTCTGCAGAGTAACCGCAGCATTGACTGCCATCTGTAGCTCTTCAGTGGCAACGTAATTTTTAGTACCTGTAAATTTCATAAAGATCAGATCCAGTTTTTAATCAATTATTTTGCTCAGCCCTTCATAATAATCTAAATGGGTTAATTAATCTGCCGAATGAAAAAAAACTGGCATTAACTATGACCGAACAGTTTCGAAGACTATATGCAATCTAATTTGCAAAATTATCACGTCCAAGACACGTCTAAAGTGATAGATATTTTCAACAATCAGAGGTTTTACTCGAAAAGCCCCACTGGTAGTATGTAGTAGCATGGTTCAACCGACCTAACTACACAGAGAAG
>CAXEWB010000116.1:0-3623 GCA_963999835.1 uncultured Cellvibrionales bacterium
GCCAGTTCGAGCAACTGTGCTGCCAACTGAGCAGCTTCATCTTGAACACTAACCATACCCTGCTTAAAGCCGAGCAAATCAAGCACATCCACAGGGTTGTCTAAGATAATGCCCTGAGCACTGATTTGCGTTGCGCTAGCACCCATTCCCAAATTGAAAAGGCGCTGTAGATAATCTTCACGGCTACATTTCAGTGCATTGACCCGCAGGGTCATGGGTGCCTGTTTATTATTGGCAGCTAAAATCTCCTCGACAATAGAAGTTGGCCATGACTGCTTTAATTGTTTCAGTATCCATGTGGGGTGAGCATGGCGAAAAACAGGATTCTGCCGGTGTTCCTCTAACAGTGCTTGCTTCTGACGTTGAACCTTTCTTAGCACGGCATTGACAAAGCCCTTAGCCCATTCGCGATTGAGCTTTTTGCATGCAGTTACAGTTTCATTGATGACTGCATGTTCTGCAATGCGCATATAAAGTAGCTGATAGAGGCCGCAGGCGAGGAGTGTTTTTATGGGTAGTTCTTTCTGTCTCAGAGGCTTCTCGATTAACTCATCTAAGATAATCTCTATTTGCGGATACCAACGCAGGGTGCCAAAACAGAGTTCCTTGAGAAGTGACTGGTTATCCCGATTCACTTTATCTACATACAATGGCAACTGCATTGAGAGAGAGCGCCCCCGCAGTACCTCGGCAATGACCTCTGCTGCAGCCACTCGGACATCAATCATTTACGCAAACCTTGCGCCCTTAGCGAATAAATTAGCGCGAGATTTTAAGATTTCACCGACGGCCATACGCGACTTGCCGGGCAGTTGAATTTCACTAATAAGTAAATGCCCACTACCACACTGAATCAGCAAGCCCTCGGGGCCAGACTGCAAAATAGAGCCGGGTTCACCCATTGCTGACGACTCCAATACCTGTGCCGTCCATACTTTTATTCGAGTATCCCCGAGTTGTGTGTAAGCCACAGGAAAGGGATTAAAGGCGCGAATTTTTTGCGCTATAACAGTTGCCTCGTCTGACCAATTAACCTGTGCTTCAGACTTATCAATTTTGTGTGCATAGGTGCTCTGTTGATCATCTTGGGCGTGAGCGACTGCTGTACCTGATTCTATTTTGCTTAGGGCCGATAACAGAGCGGGCCCACCAAGATCGGCTAATTTTTCAAACAGTGAGACACTTGTATCCTCAGGCGCTATGTCACAGTGAGCGGTAGAAATAACGGGTCCAGTGTCCAAGCTAGCCTCCATCTGCATAATACTGACACCGGTCTCGCTATCTCCCGCTTCAATAGCGCGTTGAATAGGTGCTGCGCCGCGCCACTTCGGCAACAGCGAGGCATGAACATTAACACAGCCCAATCTGGGTATATCCAATACCGCTTGCGGAAGAAGCAGTCCGTAGGCAACCACTACCATCAGATCAGCGCCATGCTGAGTCAGAAGCTGTTGCTGTTCAGGTGTTTTAAGAGATTGCGGCTGAAACAATGGGAGATTATATTTTTCGGCTAATAACTTGACCGCACTGGGCGTCAGTTTTTTGCCACGTCCTGCAGGACGATCAGGTTGGGTGTAGACGGCTACAACTTCATGCTGTCCTTGGTCAAGGATGGACTGCAGATGAGTGGCGGCGAATGGTGGGGTGCCGGCAAAAATTATTTTCAATCTGTTGCGTTCCTATGCCCGCTGTTTTTTTAGTTTTTTACGGATACGCTCTCTCTTTAAGGGAGAGAGATAATCGATAAATAACTTACCTTCCAGATGATCAATCTCATGCTGAATACACACTGCCAAAAGTCCTTTTGCCTCTTCTTCAAAGGCGTCGCCATTAGCATCTAGCGCACGGATCATGACATGGGATGGGCGTTCTACACTTTCATAGAAGCCTGGCACCGATAAGCATCCCTCATCGTAGGGCACTGATCCTGGCTGTAAAACTTCAATTTCTGGATTGATAAACACCCGAGGCTCGTTGCGTTTTTCAGAAATATCTATGACGATAATGCGTTTGTGGACATCCACTTGGCTAGCTGCCAAGCCGATACCCTGTGCATCCTCCATGGTCTCAAACATATCATCCACAAGCTTGCGAATAGAATCATCGACTACCTCCACAGGCTCTGCTTTGATTCGCAACCGTGGATTCGGATATTCAAGTATGGTTAATTTGCCCATGATTCCTCTGCCTAAGCCCTAACTTTTGCTCCATATTGAGTAGCGTCTAATTTATGATTAAAAATTTACTAAATTAAACATCTAGACTAATAAAAGCCCTTATTGTTTGTTGGGCCAATAATGTAAAAGTGATTATACACCAACCGCGGTATCAGTAAGGAATCAAATAAGGAGCCAAACATGCACAGGGATGACGAGGGGTACTGGGCATTAATCGCCCAATCCATACCAGAACTCACAAGCAAACTGCAGTATAACCTGTTAGAGAGGCTAGGTGATTTTAGAACAGTTTTTGACAGCAACGATCAAACACCTGACGATGAGGTCAACAAACAGTTGCAGTTTATTCGAAAAAAATACCATAGGGGAAAATGGCAGACTGTTGTTAGGGATATTATCAAAACCCTAAGCGCTATTGGCGCAAACGTTTTGCCCATTACACACGCGGATTATCCCACCCAATTAAAGCAGATCTCTAAGCCACCCATTCTTCTTTATGTACGTGGTGATCTTAATTGTCTGCATCTGCCCCAAATAGCTGTAGTAGGTAGTCGGCGCATGACTGCCGGGGGTGATAACCACGCTCGTTCATGGGCAAACTATCTGGCACAACATGGCTTTACTATCACCAGTGGTTTAGCACTGGGTATAGATGCCTCTGCTCATAGAGGTGCACTAAAGGGGGGTGCACTGCAGGCTGAAAGTGGAAAAACGATTGCGGTAATGGCTACAGGCATTGAGCATATTTACCCAGCGCGCAATGCTCAGTTGGCAGAACAGATAATTGATAGTGGCGGTGCATTAGTCACCGAGTTTTCGCCAGGCACTCAACCCAGACCTGCTCACTTCCCCCAACGCAATCGAATTATTAGTGGTCTCAGTCTTGGCGTGCTTGTGGTCGAGGCAGCGGTGAAAAGTGGTTCGTTAATCACCGCTCGATGTGCCCTCGAACAAAATCGTGAAGTATTTGCCATTCCGGGTTCCATTAATAATCCCCAGAGCAAAGGCTGCCACCAACTTATTAAGCAAGGCGCAACATTGGTTGAATCCGTTACGGAAATTGTTGATGAGCTCCATGGCCCACTGGGCGCATTAAGCGAACAGTTAGCTAAGGCTGAGCCGGTTAAACAGTCACCAGAGTTAAGCCCCGAAGAAACTGAGCTATTAGAGTTGATGGGCTATGACCCCATTCTAATTGATGATATCCATAGCCCTTGGCCAACGGACCAGTTATCACAGCTATTGGTCTCGTTAGAGATAAAGGGGGTGATTAGCAATCAGCAGGGTTACTTCCAGCGGATGCTCTAAAAATGCACTTTTTTCGCGCTGGCGTTGTCATCCCCGTGCTCGACCCGTCATTTACTCAATGTAAACTACGACTCTGCGCGCGATGCTTCCTTGCCAGAGACTACTGCATTAGGGTTATACTCATTCATAGGTCGTTAA
>CAXEWB010000117.1:0-4099 GCA_963999835.1 uncultured Cellvibrionales bacterium
GAAATTAGAATTTATACCACAGACGATACAAGATACGAAGTAGGTGATTTTATTATGGGTGCTTTGACCAAAGCCGATCTGGCAGAGATGTTGTTCGATGAGCTCGGGCTCAACAAGAGAGAGGCTAAAGAATTGGTCGAAATGTTCTATGGTGAGATTATTGAAGCTTTAGAAAACAACGAACCTGTGAAATTATCTGGGTTTGGCAACTTTGACTTGCGTGACAAGAGCAGTCGCCCCGGTAGAAATCCTAAAACTGGGGAAGATGTGGCTATTTCTGCGCGTCGGGTGGTGACATTTAAGCCTGGGCAAAAATTAAAAACACGGGTAGAGACCTATGCTGGAACCAAGTAACAATAACCAACTTCCAACGATTCCTGGGAAGCGTTATTTTACTATTGGTGAAGTGAGTGATCTATGTGCCGTCAAGCCCCATGTGCTGAGATACTGGGAACAAGAATTCCCCAGCTTAAATCCAGTAAAGCGGCGCGGCAATAGGCGTTATTACCAACGTGAAGATGTGATTCTTATTCGCCAAATTAGATCCCTTCTATACGAGCAAGGATTCACCATAGGTGGTGCTAAGCAACGCTTAGAGGGCGAGTCAACTAAGAAGGAAAGTACCCCTTATAATCAACTGCTTGAGCAAACCATTTCAGAACTCGAAGATATACTGAAAGTATTAAAATAAAAGTGATGAAAACGGTCCTACAACAGTTGCAATATGACATCCCTTGTGTATGATTGCCGTCCACAAATCGGGGCGTAGCGCAGCCTGGTAGCGCACCACACTGGGGGTGTGGTGGTCGCAGGTTCAAATCCTGCCGTCCCGACCAGTTCTTTCAATTAGTATATGTATGCATAACCAATCTATCTGTAGCTATTGAGAGAAAATCATTTGGATATCTATGTTCTCGCCATCTTAATAAGCGTTATTGTCATGATTGCCGTGGGTATTAATGCCGGTCGCAGTGTTAAGAAACTGGATGATTACTTTGTCGCTGGGCGTCGAGCTCCCACCTTATTGATTATTGGCACCCTAGTAGCCAGTGTATTTAGTACCTCTCTTTTCCTTGGCGAGGCCGGTTTTACCTATGATGGTCAGTTAGGTCCCTATCTATTAATGCCAGGGGTCGCTGTTATTGGATACGTCTATGGTGCCCTATTCTTTGGTACTTTTTTGCGCCGCAGTCGCGCCCCTACAGTAGCCGATTTCTTCGGACAACGATTTAACAGTTTTCGTGTACAACAGGCTGCTGGTATGACTATTATTCTAGGCCTTGGTGGTTATCTTCTGGTTGTTACTCAAGGGGTGGCTATTTTACTCTCTGAATTGACCAGTCTGGCATACTTTCAATCCATCCTATTAGCATGGCTGAGCTATACTATTTTTACTCTGTACTCGGGTTCTAAAGGAGTTGTTATCACCGATACGTTAATGTTTCTGTTGTTTTGTGTCGCTACAGTTGTATTTGTTTTTTATATTATCGGGGGTATGGGCGGAGTTGCTCAGGCCGTAACAGATCTCACTCAAGTTGAGAGCAAGTCTGACATAGCCTCATGGCATGGCACTGTTGGTGCCGGTACTGCTTGGAATACTCCCAGTGATTTTCTTATCTGGATTTTAATCATCGATATGTCATGGGGTTTTGTTTATGCAGTAGGCCCTTGGCAATCCAGTCGTCACTTGATGGCTAAAGATGAGCATGTTGTAATTCGTGCCGCTGTTTATGCCTGTCTGGCTGTGGCATTAATGCAGATACTTATTTACGGCATTGGTGGATTTATTAATCTGGCAAATCCGAGTATTACCCCGTCTGAAACGGTTATGATTTGGGCTGCTAAGAATCTGGTACCCAGCTTGTTAGGCGCGTTGTTACTTGCAGGTATTATGGCAGCAGGTTTGTCCTCTGCATCAACTTTTCTATCTCTTATTGGGTTTAGCGTAAGCAATGATTTATCGCCATCAAAGAGAGCGCTAACCCTAAAATCCTCTCGCATTGCCATGCTATTTACCTGTGCCGTTGTGTTGGTGCTGAGTTTTGCCTTTCCGCCCAATGTATTTTGGTTAATGTTATTTATTGGTACTGTTTTCGCTTCTTCTTGGGGTCCCGTAGGCTTTATGAGTATTTGGAGTAAGTCTATTACCGCTGACGCTGCCTTCTGGGGAATTATCAGTGGTTGTTTTGGCAATGTGATACCAGCCACACTGGATTATGTAGGTATTATTCAGCTCCCCAGCTATTTTAACCCGGCTCTCATAGGTGCTGCGCTGAGTTTTGCAACAATTATAATTCTATCAAGGCGGGGTACTGTTAGTACGCCAGAAATTGAGTACCGTGAAAAATTGCATCGTACACCAGAAATTGATGCTGATTCTAAAAAGACTAGGGTAACTCTATGGGCGCCAAGGCTATTAATTGTTTATGGTTGTTTGATGCCATTATTATTGATTAAGTACTATGTGATTCCCTACCAGACTGGTGTGGGCGAGCTATTAGCTGACGGATCTGTTGACCTTTCCACAGGCGAATCCATTCTTGCGATGATGACGGCACCGGTTTATATAACTTTGGGTCTTATTGTCGGGTGGGTCGTTCGTAAAAGATATATACCGCAATCTTAAATATGTTTCTTTTTTAGGGCATTTGTTATTCGAATTATCCCTAATTTTTTGAGTGTTTATCCTGTTTGATAAAGTAGGATTGCACTGCAAAAGATAAACCCATCCCCAGTAACAGAATAGCGATGGTCATAAGATCACGATAACTTGTTTCAGTACCCCAAATTTCGCTTTTACCAAAGTAGTACAATAAGTACATAGAGGCCATCCATGGTATTGCGGATAGGGCATATTTGAGCCATGTTAAGATTGGTTTTTTTGTCAAAGGGTTCATCTGATGACTCATTGGGGTTTTAAATACTTCAAAGATGCTAGCATAAACAGTTCTTTAAACAAACCTGAGGTACAGGCTTACTGAGTTGTTGCCTATAGGGATGGTGGTTGCTTGCGTCTTAATGTTGAGAAACTCAAATCTAAATAGTTCGATCATGAGAGGCACTACATGACAATTGATTTAGCTCAGTTGCTTAAACATAAACTGCTAAATACCTGGGGGCTATTCCTAGTTTTATCAGTGCCTATGTGCTTCTTCACTGTTCATACAATGATGAACAGTGATATTTCTACTCCCGAGGGTATATCCTACATGATCGGTTATTCCGTTCGATGGGCCATACCCTTTATCTATTTGGTTGTTGCTGCTTCGTCCGTTAGATACCTATTTTCCGGTCCAATTCCTGTCTGGTGGTTGCGTAATCGTAAATATATTGGTCTTGTTTTTGCAGTGGCAATGGCGTGGCAGGCGCTGTTTATTTTTATCCTCTCCACTGTCTATCGAGATTATTACTTTGAGCAGGTTTTCTACTTTAGGGATGAGTTAGAGGGCAGTGTCGGCTATATCTTCTTAGTTGGTATGGTGATCACTTCCTTTCAATTTGCCCGCAAAAAAGTCAATCAAGCTCAGTGGAAATTGATACAGAAAGGTGGCGTGTATTTTCTTTGGGCGTATGCATTTAGTGTCTATTGGTGGAATTTGTTCTATTACCCCTATTTTGAGGGTTTCTACTACCCAGAGACCCATGATTATCTTTTTTATTGGTCTGGATTTGTGGTCTTCGTCGCTCGCATTGCCGCTTGGGGAAAGATGCGTTACCAGACTATCGAGAAGGATGAATCAATACACCAAGTTTCTGCTGTAGTTAAACTGCTAGGTAGTTTAATTATTGCGTTGGGGTTGATTGCTTCAGCTACGGGGCATCTTTGGTTTGAGTCTGTCTCTAACGTGGTATCTGGGCCTTTGTGGTCACAAGAGTTGACTCTGTGGTTGCCATTCTGGCCATTCGAGCCCTTTATGCCATTATTAATTATTGGATTGGCTCAATCAGATTCATACCGATAATAAGTAGGCTCACAGAATTAACTGCGATTATGTAGCGGTGGCTGAAACTCTATGACGTAATCTACCTCTAGTGATCAACATTGTTCCTAAACCAATAATAAATAATGGCATAAAGGGCTCAAATGGCCAGAATGGCA
>CAXEWB010000118.1:0-11792 GCA_963999835.1 uncultured Cellvibrionales bacterium
CAAATAGTCTAGGCTTGGACAAGGTGTTAGAACGAATGAATCACTATCATAAATTGACCGGAAGTGACTTCTGGAAGCCGAGCTCCCTGTTAGTATCTCTAGCTGAGAAAGGAGAGCAGTTTAGCTGAGATTATTAATTAGCTCGATAGATAGAAGAATGGGCTCCCCTAACATGCGCGAACAGCATAAACTGGGAGCCCAATTTTTTAGGCAACTTCAAACAGACCAGCAGCACCCATGCCGCCACCCACACACATAGTGATAACCACGTATTTGACACCACGACGTTTGCCTTCGATTAGGGCATGGCCAATCATCCTAGAGCCGCTCATGCCATAGGGGTGTCCTATGGAGATCGCTCCGCCATCTACATTTAGTTTATCGTTATCAATGCCCAGCACATCGCGGCAGTGAAGTACTTGAACTGCAAAGGCCTCATTGAGTTCCCATAGACCAATGTCATCGACAGACAAGCCATGCTGCTTAAGAAGTTTGGGAACCGCAAAAACCGGACCAATGCCCATTTCATCTGGCTCGCAACCAGCGACCGCAATACCGCGATAAATACCCAGAGGTTCAAGCCCCTGTTGTTGTGCTAATTTGGCGTCCATCACCACTTGGGCTGAAGAGCCATCGGACAGCTGTGACGCATTTCCGGCAGTAATTGTTCCACCATCAATAACAGTTTTTAAGTTGGCTAGGCCATCCGCAGTAGTGGCACGCACACCTTCGTCAGCCGAGACTGTACCCTCAACTTCAGTACTTTCACCTGTCTCCTTGTTAACTAAAATTTTAGAGCAGGTAACATCGACAAGTTCATCTGCATAGCGACCAGCTTCGTAGGCAGCCGCTGTGCGTTGCTGTGATTGCAAGCCATATTCATCCATAGCATCGCGAGGAATATTATAGCGCTTTGCGACTACCTCAGCGGTTTGCAACATTGG
Source organism: uncultured Cellvibrionales bacterium (assembly GCA_963999835.1). Taxonomy (GTDB): domain Bacteria; phylum Pseudomonadota; class Gammaproteobacteria; order Pseudomonadales; family Porticoccaceae; genus HTCC2207. Next base: position 945 of record CAXEWB010000118.1, read on the forward strand.
CATGTGGATATGGGGATGCATAGCTACTAACTCTGCGTCTACCGCTCGGTGCATATTCATGTTTTCGTTCTGTACCAGCGAGATAGAATCAAGGCCGCCGCCAACGACACAGCTCATGCCATCCTCTGTAATCTGTTTTGCTGCCGTAGCAACTGCCATAAGACCCGAAGAGCACTGACGATCTATGGTCATACCAGATACGGTCACCGGTAGTCCAGCACATAGTGCAATTTGCCGGGCAATATTAACACCTGTGGTGCCTTGGGGTAAGGCGCAGCCCATAATGACATCATCCACTGTATTGGGATCGATACCAGCACGTTGGACGGCTGCACTAACTGCAGCAGCGCCAAGACTTGCTCCTGCTAAGTTATTAAAACCGCCGCGGTAGGCCTTAGCGATTGGCGTTCGTGCTGTAGATACGATGACTGCTTCTTTCATGTTGGTCTCCTAATGGGTCCAGACACTAAACTGGATCCAATTTGTTATTAAATATCCATCCTAAAAAACGGTTGCTGAAAGTACATAAATAATTTTTGAATGTCTATCAAATGACCGCTTAGTCAAAGAAATAAACGGCCTGTTTAAAAAATGGCACTATGACTGTCAATATAAGATAAAAGTATCCTAGTTGTCAAAGTGGCCCAGTTATTTTGATTGTTCACTTTGATTGAATACGGGATTAAGTTTCTCCAGAAAGGCTTTCATGCCGACATTTGTTGAAACATTTTTATGTGTCAACGCTGTTTATTTTAGACTTGGTTATCGGGCTGCAAAGTTAGAGGCAGTTGGCAGGGTTCAACGATGAAAAATAATTTTAATATGCTCTACTCAATCACGTATTTGCTCTATTCTGGCCGAGCGCGTGCCTATCTGATAAAAAATAATATCCCCTTTGAAAAGCACCCAACTGGCCATGAGGCGTTTAAAGCAGAGGTATTACCTCCCAAAGTAATGTCGCCTTCTGTGAAAGTCTTGGCAGGCTGATCCAACAATAGGGCAGATTGTCTCACTATGGTAGGTGTAGTGTTGCCAAACTCTAACTCACTGCGCCGATTTTATAATTTGTGGCCAACAGTGATTTGGTCACATTGTGAACCTAAATTATCGCTATCTACAAAAAACATGCGTCATCTTGATGAAGAACAGTAGTAAGTTCGGCTAAACAGTTTTTCAAATAAGCCATAATCAGTTAAGATTACGCTCCATAGGATAGGTGGGAAGAGATAAACCGTTGGAGTCGCCACAAGCATTAAATCGATTTCCAAACTAAGAAAAATATCAGTATTTGCAAGAGCGATCAGCTAATTTTATTAGTTGAGCCCTTTGTCTCTCCGTGCATCCTATTCGATAAGAAACATATTTAATAAATAGTTGTCTTACAAAAAAAGAAAGGCCAGTTGTAAGGATTCTCTTAGTGACAGAGTTGATGAAGCTGGGTAGATCTTGAGCTAATGTTGATTTCATAGGATAGGAGTTTTTTAATGCTTGGAGTTGATCCCGAAACGGAAAAATTGCCCTTAAAAGCGCAGACGTGGGTTAAAGAAATAGTTGATATTTGCCGGCCTGACAATGTCTACTGGTGTGATGGCAGTCAGGCAGAATATGATTCACTGTGCCAACAGCTAGTAGATGCAGGAATTTTTATTCCCCTCAACCCACAAAAACGACCAAACTCCTTCCTATGTCGCTCTGATGCTGGTGATGTTGCGCGCGTAGAACAGCGAACTTATATTTGCAGTCGTGAGAAAGCGGATGCAGGGCCAACTAACAATTGGCTTGAACCTGACGAGATGAAGCAGAAACTGGGTAAATTATTTTCTGGCTCTATGCGTGGAAGAACGCTTTATGTTATTCCATTTAGTATGGGGTCACTGGATTCTGAATTAAAACAAATTGGAATCCAAGTAACGGATTCGCCCTATGCGGTTGTTAGTATGCATATTATGGCCCGAGTGGGCAGAGATGTTCTCAATGTGCTTGGCGACGGTGAGTTTATCCAGTGTCTACATTCGGTAGGCTATCCTCTCGAACCAGGGCAAGAGGATGTGGCTTGGCCCTGTGATGTGGATAATCGCTATATAGTGCACTTCCCTGAAGAGCGAGCGGTATGGTCCTATGGTAGTGGCTATGGTGGCAATGCACTATTGGGTAAAAAATGTGTTGCTCTGCGAATTGCCTCTGCAATGGGTAAGGATGAGGGTTGGCTTGCTGAACATATGTTACTTGTCGGTATAGAGTCACCTGAGGGTCAGAAAACCTACATGGCGGGTGCCTTCCCCAGCGCCTGCGGTAAGACAAACCTCGCAATGTTGGTTCCACCAGAGGGTTTCGATGGTTGGAAAGTATGGACTGTAGGTGACGATATAGCATGGATTAAGCCAGATAAAGATGGCAGGTTACGCGCCATAAATCCAGAGTTTGGTTATTTTGGTGTCGCACCCGGGACTTCCGATAAGTCCAATCCCACGGCGATGAAAACAATGGCCAAAAATACTATCTTTACTAATGTGGCACTCACCGATGATGGCGATGTCTGGTGGGAGGGGTTGACCGATGAGCCCCCCGAACATCTTATCGACTGGCAAGGGCAGGATTGGTCGCCAGACTGTGGCAGACTTGCAGCTCACCCTAATGCTCGATTCACGAGTCCAGCCTCTCAATGCCCCTCCACGGATCCAGCTTGGGACAAGCCCGAGGGCGTGCCTCTGGACGCATTGCTGTTTGGTGGCAGAATGAGTAAAACTATGCCTTTAGTCTTTCAAAGCTTGGATTGGGATCACGGTGTTTACCTTGCCGCGACCATTGGCTCTGAGGCAACCGCTGCAGCAGATAATCAAGAGGCTATTAGGCGTGACCCAATGGCTATGTTGCCATTCTGTGGATACCATATGGGCAATTATTGGCAACACTGGTTTGATATGGCCAGTAAAGCGGATAATTTACCTAAAGTTTTCCGCGTTAACTGGTTTAGAAAAGACGCTGATGGAAAGTTCCTATGGCCCGGATTTGGACAAAATATGCGCGTACTTAAATGGATAGCAGAGCGTACTCAAGATCGTGCCGGTGCCCGTGAAGCCTCCATTGGTTATGTCCCTGGCTACAGCGATTTAAGTTGGGAGGGTCTTCAGTTCAGTGAGCAGGAATTTGACAGTCTGATGACAATTGACAGCGATGAGTGGACGGCTGAATGTGAAAGTCAGCACAGATACTTTGAAACGTTTGGCAGTTTTACTCCTGAAAAAATGGAAGCACAACGCCAACTAACGGCGCAGCGTGTCAAAGATCTCTAGCTGTCAGTTTAAACCTGAAATACTGGCCCAATAACTAGATAGCTATTGGATCAATCTAGTCTAATTCTATTTTAGTGATTGGCAATTATTATGAATCTAAACACTAAGATTCCACCCCCTCTTGTCATGCTAACCTTCGCTATTCTGATCTATTATTCAAAAGAATTAATGCCATCAGTCAGCTTTAAATTTCAGAGTTTAGTTGCTGTGATTTTTCTAACAGCCGGCCTAGCTATAATGATGGCAGCTATTTTCGCTTTTAGGCGTTTGTAAACCACAATCAATCTGCTAAAACCCAATGCAGCCACATCGTTGGTAACTGGTGGGGTGTTTAGGTTGAGTCGAAATCCGATGTATTTAGCTATGCTAATGATACTAATAGCTATTTCACTTGGCAGTGGAGCCTTGGCTAGTATTTTTTTGTTGCCGGGATTTATTGCCTATATCACAGTTTTTCAGATACACCCTGAAGAAAAGGCAATGCGAGAACTTTTTCATGACGATTATGCGTTTTACTGCCAACAGGTGAGGCGTTGGATTTAGTCTTCTAGCATGACGTGTGACACCAAACTTTTCAAAATTGGTCTATTCTATTAACAACCCTATTAAAGCATCTTTAATGATTTATTGCAGAAAGGATCAATATTTTGAAAAAACTCTTACTTTTAACCTCATTTTGCCTAGCTAGTTGCACACTTATCTCGCTTCCTGTTGCAGTGATAGAAACTACCGCCAGTGTTGCAAAAATCCCTATATCTGTCGTTGGGTCAGTGGCCGATGCTGTGAATGATGATGAAGAGAAAGAGTAAGCTTTCTCACAGGTGTTTAAAAAGATTAGACAGTAAGAAAAAAGGGGTGCCAGATGGCACCCCTTTAGTTTGACTTAAATTAAGTCGTGCTTCATCAGACAATTACTCTTAGAAGCTGTATCTATAGGTTGCATACCAGAACGCACCGCTGAAGCCAAAGGGTGAGCGCGTGCTATACAGATTACCGTATGCGTAAGGGGTGGGTACCTCGTCACCACTATTATCTAGGATATTGTTACCACCTAGTAGTAGGCTTGATTTGGCACTCATGTCGTAAGCAACCTCAACATCGATAATGTATTCACCATCGAATACCACACCTTCATCAAAGTCATACCAGTCATCGTAGTAGCTGACTCGACTCAAGACCCGCAGGTTGTCTAAGGTGGTATTAGCACTTAGGTTCCAGCGGGTATCTGGTGTTGTTTCTTCTATCTGACGTACTCGATCATTATCAACAGTTTGACCACGATCTGTCACATCAGTACTGGTGTGGTTATATGCTAAGTTCCACACAGTATTGCCTGTGGTAGTCGAAATAACTACGTCAATACCGTTGGTGTTGGTATCGAAGTCATTGGTGAAGAAGCGGAATGCTGCCATATCGCCAGCGCCAGGCACATTATCATCAATCAGCGATTGGATATCCGCAGCGCTCAGAGAGACTTCTGATGACAGGTTGAGTCGATCTTCAACATCGATATCGAAGTAATCAACGGTGAAGTCGATGGCACCTATGCTACCACCAAAACCTAAGGTAAAGTTGGCTGACTCCTCAGGATCAAGTGGTTCACCACCATTGAGTAATGCAACAGCACTGGTCGCAGGGATAGTACCATTGTTTCTTAGCTTGCCAGTGGCTGGATCGATCTCAGTCGAGGTATTGGAGGTGTTGGACTGGCCTGGGGTGGGTGCCTTGAAGCCAGTGCTGTAGGTGCCGCGTAGGAACAGGTCTCCAGCCAAGCTGTAGTTGAAGCCCAGCTTATAGTTGGTAGTGGTTCCAAAGTCCTCAAAGTCCTCAAGGCGCAGAGCACTTTCGACATACAGGTTGTCATTAGCTTGCCAACCTGACTGTACATAGGCCGCAATGTTAGAACGCTCAAATGTACCCGCTGTTTTCGCAGGGAATCCGGGGAAGCCATTTGATGATGTACTAAACCCTTGAGTACCCAGTATGCCGGCGGTATAGGACTCTTCCTGACCAGCACCTACTGTAAACTCCTCTGTGCGGTATTCTGCACCGAAAGCCAATTCAAAAGTATCGCTCATTGCGTAGGTGAAATCAGCATTAAGGTTCATATCAACCTGCTGATAGTAACCTGGGTCAAAATTTCTCGGTGTATCGGGCCCAAGGCTCGCGTTAACCGTGTTGTTGATATGGAAGTCAGATTTGTTTTTACCGTAGTAAGTGCTGACGTCCCACCCAAGACCACCGTCGGTTTCACCTTTCAATCCAAACAAGAAGGCCCGATCGGTGATATCACCACCAAAGCGAGGTGTAAAGCCACCTGGGATAGTCTCTTGGAAAGAGAAGCAGTTTTCAGAACTAACTACCGTAGCCATCGCAGTTGGATCAGGCGTGTTACCGTCAAGAGTAACTATTGGACAAGTTTCATCATCATCAGGTGTCAAATCACCTATTAAAAGCTCATCACCATCTCCAAAAACACCGCCACGATTGGTAGGATTACGGAAATAGAAGCCACCATCAACAGTTTTGGAGTTATAGTTGGTGTAACCATACATTTCAGTGCCTGCGCCTAAGTCAGCACCAAAGTTAACAAAGAACTTCATATCGTCGTCAACAATTGGACGGCCCCAAATCATGGCAGGATTTGGCACATCAGTATAACCATCTGCTATTAGACCAGCGGCATCTGTACGCTGTACAGAACGGATAGTCTCATCAGAGCTACCATACTCTAATGTCACATTTACAAAACCATCTGCGCCAAGCTCCATGCCTTTGTTCATAGCAATAGTAAGCTGTTGACCGTCTCCGGCAGAGTATTCACCAGCGCGAAGCTCGATAGTGTTACCATCAGACGCATCTTTTAATTGGAAGTTAATAACACCGGCGATTGCATCTGAACCATAGATTGAAGATGCACCATCACGCAGTACTTCAACACTCTTAAGTGCCATGGTTGGCAATGAAGCAACATCCGGGCCCTGTGAGCCATTAGATATACCGTTACCCAACCATGTGATGACTGACGCACGATGACGGCGTTTGCCATTGACCAGAACCAACGTGTGATCTGGTGCCATACCACGCAAATTAGCGGGACGAATCAATGTGGCCGCGTCACTGATTGGTTGATCGCTGATGGCGAAGGAGGGTACTGAATTACGCAGCAGGTTACCGACATCAGTATCACCTTGGTTAGCAAGCTCTGATGCCTGAATAACATCAACTGGAGCAGGCGTTTCAGTCACAGAGCGCGCTTTAACTCGGCTACCCGTGGTAACTATTTCTTCTACCATTTCCTGAGCAACAGCAAAGGTGGGTAGCGTAGTGCTTCCCGCGATTACTGCCGCAGCAATAGCATTTATTTTTAGTAAGGACTTAGTTTTCATAATATCTCCCCTAGAGATAAGTGGATTGAGCTTTTTTATAGTGAGTTATTCCCTTATACACTCTATTGCCGCACTGTAATATCGTGTTTTTTTATGGCAATTTTTTAGACTCAATCCCTAAGTCCTTATCCGATAATACGCTACTTTTTTATTTTTGGCGATAACACTTTTAAATCAATTGTCATTTGTATTTCAAAATAGCTATACAAGTACGATTAATAGGATTTTTTGGTTTATTTTAATCGGCCGCCAACTATTAAGTAGGGTAGCCACTGATTTGACCCATTTATGGGTAAAGTAAATAAGAAACTGTTTTAACCTATACAATATATAGGGTTGCAGGCAGCGTTAATTAAGTTGGTTTACATTAATTATTTAAAGAGTAAGCTTTGCATTTTGTGTAACAGCTACTGTTGCTCTCAAACAGATTAAGGAGGTATAGCTAGATGTGCCGCGATCAGTCGTACATGAAGCAAGCGCTTGCGCTTGCAAAACAGGCCTCTACTGACAATGAGGTGCCTGTGGGCGCTATCGTGGTTGCTCAGGACGAGGTGATAGGTAGAGGGTATAACCGTTCTATTCAAGACTGCGATCCCACAGCCCATGCTGAAATCATTGCACTACGTGAAGCTGCCAAGACGCTACACAACTACCGTTTAGCTGACTGTGAGTTGTACGTTACCATAGAGCCCTGTGCTATGTGTGTGGGGGCTATGCTGCATGCTCGTATTCGTCGAGTTGTTTTTGGCGCGACTGAGCCAAGGGCGGGAGCTTTGACTAGCAAAATGAAAATGATGGATATGCCGCACTTTAATCATACTTTTGATTGGCAAGGAGGGGTGCTAGAGCAGGCCTGTGGTGATTTGATGAAGGATTTTTTTAGAGAGCGCCGATAAATCATCGTGAATTGAAGGCGCTAGATTAAGTAATTGGTTCTGCTACCCCTAGCTATCCTGTAGAGAACTGGATTCCTTTTTCTCTAAAAGATCATTCTGTTGCGTCATTGCATGGAGTTGTAGATAGGATTTGTAATAGCGAATATTATCCACATAGATCACCGGTTCACTGCCGCGCGCATAGCCATACTTAAGTGTCGAGTAGTATTGTTTTTTACTGAGCAAAGGCAGGTGTTCGCGCACATCGGACCATAGATCTGGATTTTTTCCATGCCTTGCTGTCAGTACTCGGGCGTCTTCAAGGTGACCAAAACCAACATTATAAGCCGCTAGTGCCAACAGAGTTCGATCAGGGTCTGTAATGCGTTTCGGTAATCTAGATTTCAGCTTATGAAAGTAGGCTACACCACCCTCTAGGCTCTGTGATGGATCCAATCGATTACTTACATTCATCTCTTGCGCTGTCTGCAGAGTAAGCATCATTAGGCCGCGCACGCCTGTGGGTGATCTGGCCTTTGGATTCCAGTGAGACTCTTGATAGGCGATAGCGGCAATCAAATGCCAGTCCAAGCCAAATTTATCTGCTACCTCTCGAAAGGCTGACTCAAACTTTGGTAGCCGTTCGGCAACTTGTTTGCCAAATTGCTTCGATCCACCCGCAGAAAAATTGTTAGTGTGAGCAAAAAGTTGCTCTTTTAGGGACTCCAATCGGCCGCTTTCGGTAAAGTCATGTAAAAATTGATTAGCCGCCACTAATAAACTGCCATCGGAATGAGCAGGAAATGCCCAGGCAATTGGTTGGGGGGAGGATATATCAAAAGCTCTTCTGGCATTTGGGTAGATATGACGATTAGCAACGTAGGCCAGTGAATCGGCAACTGTATAGGGAATTTCGCCATTGTGAACTTTGCGAATAAGTTCCCCCATCTCTGCTTCGGCTTCTTCAATCCAGCTTAAATTGGGCCTGTCCTCGCTCAGAGTGACGAGTTGTTCACTGTGGGATGAGTCAGAGATAACGACCAGTTGCTCAGTCAATTCCTCAAGAGATCTGGGTCTCTGATCCCCGGCCTTATAGATGACTTGCTGAATGACGTGATGGTAGGGATTGGAGAATAAAAACGACTCCTTGCGCTTTTCTGTGATCACTAAATTAGCGGCGGCAAAGTCACCACTAGGTCTGTCAATTGAGCGCAACAGGCTAGGGAGGGTAAATTTTGGCTGAACCACTAATTTCACCCCTAGGCTCTCGGCAAACTGCTTTGCCAAAAGGTAATCAAAACCATTTTTACCTTGACCATCCTCAAAGTAGGTAGTGGCACCTGGTAGTGTCAGCATCACTAGCTCGCCTCTGGCGATAATTCTATCGAGGTCGCTAATCCTTGTGCTATACGTTACATAGACAATTGATAGGAAGACGCAGCAACCGACGAGTAAACGGCTGAGGGTTTTCCTTTGTTGCTGCGACAGTCTAGGCACAAACATCCTTGCTCACGAAATCAATGGTGTTCAATGTTAATAATTTATCCTACAGGTTTCTACTCTGTGGCATATTTTTCATGCAGTACTCTCTTTACTGCTTAATACAGTGCTTCCTCACAAAGTACCTCGGGACGGTTTCTGTCCAATGAAACAGAAAATTGTTTTCACAGTAAGTAATTAGTTCTCGAATCTGCCAAATAAGAGTAGAATAGCACAACATAACCTAGTCTTTATCGTCACGAGTATAGTTGTTTATGATCATCCTTTCTGGTGCGCCATCGCTCTCTGACTTTCGCCGCAGAAAACTACTTTCACTTTTAAATCAAACTGTACCATCTGTGACCGGAGTCACAGCGGAATACCGGCATTTCGCTGAAGTATCACAGCCTCTGACTGACAAGGAGAAGGAAACTCTGAGTGCTTTGATGCGCTATGGGCCCACTGAGCAGGTGCTTCCCCTCAATGGCAAATTGTTTCTCGTGGTTCCCAGGCCAGGCACCATATCACCATGGTCTAGCAAAGCGACAGATATAGTTCACAACTGTGGACTACAGTCTGTCATCAGAGTCGAGAGAGGTATTGCCTATTATGTTGAGGCTCAGGATAGGTTGACCGAACAACAAATAGAATCAATTGGGCATTTACTCCATGACCGCATGGTTGAAACAATTTTTTATGATCTGGACCAGGCCAAAACTCTATTTGCTCATCTGCAACCCACTGAAATGTCGCGGGTGGATACGCTTAATGGTGGGGTTGAGGCCCTTAAACAGGCCAATCAAAATCTTGGCTTGGCCTTAGCAGAGGATGAGATTGATTATTTGGCCTCTAGCTTTAACGATCTAGGGCGCAACCCTTCCGATACAGAGTTGATGATGTTTGCTCAGGCAAATTCGGAGCACTGCAGGCATAAAATCTTTAATGCCAGTTGGACCATTGATGGTGATGACAAAGATCACAGCCTATTCGCCATGATTCGAAACACCAATAATTTAGGCGGTGAAAATGTTCTCTCCGCCTATTCGGATAATGCTGCTGTGGTCTCGGGTTCTGTAGGCGGGCGCTTTTATCCAAATCCCAGCACCAGAGAATATGGCTACAGTCATGAACCTGTCCATCTACTAATGAAAGTGGAAACCCATAATCATCCTACCGCTATTGCGCCTTTTTCAGGTGCTGGCACCGGCTCTGGAGGTGAAATTCGCGATGAAGGCGCTGTCGGGCGTGGCTCAAAACCAAAGGTGGGATTGGTAGGCTTTACGGTTTCTAATTTACAAATACCCAATTATATTCAGCCCTGGGAAGAAGATTATGGTAAGCCAGAGCGAATAGTGTCGGCGCTTGACATCATGATTGATGGCCCCATTGGTGGTGCCGCGTTTAACAATGAGTTTGGTCGACCCAATATCTGTGGCTATTTTCGTACCTTTGAGGCAGATTTTGATGGTGAGCGGCGCGGCTATCACAAGCCGATAATGATAGCGGGTGGCTACGGTAATATCAGAGAAGAGCACATTGATAAACCGGAGTTTTCCGCTGCTGCAAAACTGCTTGTACTAGGTGGTCCCGCTATGTTGATCGGTTTGGGTGGGGGTGCGGCCTCCTCTATGGCGACTGGAAGCAGTTCAGCTGACTTGGATTTCGCCTCAGTACAGCGACAGAACCCTGAAATTGAGCGCCGTTGTCAGGAGGTTATTGATCAGTGTTGGCAGTTGGGCGCTGATAATCCTATTGCATTCATTCATGATGTGGGAGCTGGAGGGTTATCAAATGCACTGCCAGAACTAGTCA
>CAXEWB010000119.1:0-3352 GCA_963999835.1 uncultured Cellvibrionales bacterium
CCCATTCTGGCGATGGCTACCTGTATGTTGCCATCATACTTTTTGCACTGATATATCCAAGCTCCAGTAATCTGCTGTTTGTGCAAGCTGTTATTTTGGGATACCTATTTGAAATACCCATGTTTATTTGCCTCAAACAGGCGCTTAAACGCAGCCGACCTTTTAACGTACTGTCATTTTGTCAGTCTGCATTGAAGCCTTCCGATGAATTTAGTATGCCCTCCGGCCATACTGCCGCTGCCTTTATGATGGCAGCTATTATCGCTTACTCATTTCCCACCTTCTCTTTGATAGCTTATCTCTGGGCCACATTAATTGCACTATCTAGGGTTTTTCTCGGTGTACACTACCCAACCGATATTTTAGTAGGGGCTCTCTTAGGCTACTACTGTGCAATGCTATCCCTTTCCCTGTTAATCTGAGATAGGCTGTCAGCATGAGAATTCTTTACGGTGTGCAAGGTACCGGCAATGGTCATTTATCAAGGACTAGAGCGCTTCTGCCCGCCTTGCAACGACCAGGTATCAGTATCGATTTTGTTTTTTCAGGCCGTAGGCAAGAAGATTTCTTCGATATGGAACCCTTTGGCGATTTTCGTATCTTTGAAGGACTGACACTGTTCTATGAACAAGGACAGATGCAACTTTTAAAGACAGTCACACACAATAAATTCATACGTTTTTTGCGCGATGTCTATCACTTAGATCTCAGTCACTATGACTTAGTAATTTCAGACTTTGAGCCAGTCACAACTTGGAGTGCAAAACTTCGCGGTTTTCCCTGTATAGCGTTAAGTCACCAAAGTGCCTTTGAGTATGCAGTTCCAAAAGCTAGCGGATATTGGGCTTCAAAGCTTGCCATGAAATTATTTTCACCTAGCAAAATCAGCATTGGTTTCCACTATCATCACTTCAACCAACCCGTACTGCCGCCTCTAATTAGCGGCACGCAAAAAACCACCATAGATAATAATAAAATTGTTGTTTACATGGGCTTTGAAGATTTAGGTGACATCATCGACTTTGTCTCACCGTTTACTGATTATCAATTTCAAATCTTTGCAAAGGTTGATACACCTATTTCCAAGGGTCATATAAAGATCAATCCCCTCTCGCACAGCGAATTCCACAAACAACTTAATAGCTGTGTCGGGGTAATCAGCAATGCTGGGTTTGAACTCTCTAGTGAAGCTCTTCAACTGGGAAAGAAGTTGCTAGTGAAACCTCTAAACGGGCAATATGAGCAACTCTGCAATGTTGTTGCATTAGAACAACTTGGGTGCGCGCATAGTATGGACAAATTGGATCAAAAAATTCTCGAGCAATGGCTACAATCACCCAAACCAATAGCTGTAAACTATCCACAGGTCGCGCCACCTCTGGCCGATTGGATACTTGACCCCAATCGTTGTGATCTAAAGCAATTAGTACATCGGGTCTGGGGTACCCACGAAATGCCAAACATGCAAAATCAGCCTTACTAGTAAAAATCTTGTCAGATTACCCATAAAAGTTGCACTGTCAAATGGGGCACAAGTATGGAGACTAATCTAGCTCTTAATCTAACTCCTCATGCATAATAGATCCCTGTCAATTTGTAACTCTGGTGAATCACATATACTTACTGGCGATGAAAGGACCAACTTATCAATTGCACTACTTAATAGCGGTTACGCTGTTCTTATTTCTGTTAACCTCATCCAGTTATGCAGACAAAATAAGGATTGCAGTCGCCAGCAACTTTGCACCCGCATTGAAAATAATTGCAAACTCTTTTGAAACTCAAACTGGACACGAGATTTTAATCAGCCCCGCCTCAACAGGTAAACATTTTGCTCAGATTCAACAGGGGGCACCCTTTGATATTTTTTTTGCCGCTGATAGCAATCATCCCCAACTACTTGAACAACAGGGTATAGCAGTCGCTGGAAGTCGCTTTACCTATGCACAGGGTAAGTTAGTTCTTTGGAGCTTAGATGCAGGTTTATTGAACGGTGGCGGCTCCGTTTTAGACAGGGGCAACTTTCGTCATCTAGCAATTGCCAATCCCAAACTTGCCCCTTACGGCATTGCCACAAAGCAGGTGCTGGAGTCGCTTGGACTGTGGAATTACTTGCGAGCTCGCATTGTGCGTGGCGAAAATATTGGTCACACGTTTCAGTTTGTCTATAGCGGTAATGCTGAGTTGGGTTTTATTGCCCACTCTCAATATAGTCAATTACCGAGCAACAAACAGGGATCATTCTGGTTAGTTCCTCAATCTCTGTATACCCCAATAGAGCAACAGGCGGTCCTTTTAAGCAATCGAGAGAGCTCAAGAGAATTTGTAGCCTTTGTTAAAACACCGCAAATGGTAGAGATTATTCAGCGATTTGGGTACGGTAGATCTAATGATAAGTGAATATGATCTATCACCCCTTTGGGTCACCCTAAAACTGGCCTCAATCAGTACAATGGTATTGCTACTGATAGGAACACCTTTGGCTTGGTGGTTGGCGCACAGTCGATGGAAGTACAAGTCATTTTTCGAGGCGGTGATCGCCCTACCGCTGGTTCTTCCGCCTACAGTATTAGGATTTTACTTGCTGATGGCTTTGGGCCCCAGCGGGCCCATTGGGGAGGCCGTACAATGGCTCGGAGGCCAATCCCTCGCATTTACTTTTACAGGGCTCATTATCGGCTCAGTCATCTATTCCATGCCATTTGTGGTTCAACCGCTACAAAATGCATTCAGCGCCATAGGCGCTCGTCCCATGGAAGTGGCCGCCACGCTTGGCGCCTCCCCAGTGGATCGGTTTTTCACCGTTGCTATGCCCTTGGCGCGCCCAGGATTTTTAGCCGCCACTGTATTGGGTTTTGCTCATACAGTGGGTGAATTTGGCGTGGTACTCATGATAGGCGGCAATATACCTGGTGAAACACAGGTGCTCTCCATCGCCATCTATGATCATGTAGAAGCTCTTCAGTACAGCCATGCTCACTGGCTGTCTGGTGGCCTTTTGTTGCTCTCTTTTGTGATGCTGCTAAGTATCTACACCATTAACCGTCGCTTTTCATTGATACCCACATACAAGCATGAGTATTGATTGTCAGATCAGGGTAAGACACAGTGAGTTTACATTAGATGTCGACTTATCTATTCCCAATCACGGCATCACAGGTATTACCGGCCCATCGGGGAGTGGCAAAACAACTCTGCTAAGGGCTATAGCCGGACTAGAAAAAAATAGTCTGGGCTTTCTAAAGGTGGGTGACGCTGTCTGGCAAAGCAGTCATCACTTCATCCCCGCCCATCAACGCAGGATTGGTTATGTGTTCCAAGAAGCTAGTTTATTTCCCCATCTCAATGTTCA
>CAXEWB010000120.1:0-1541 GCA_963999835.1 uncultured Cellvibrionales bacterium
CCTAACAGGGCGGAGACCCTGTTGCCAATCTTGAACTAGCGCCACGTCAATACTAAGAATCTCGGCTAGATAGTCTGCAACGGGTTTAAGACTTTGTTCGGGATCATGCTGGCCCTCTGTCGGGCGTCCTAGGTGGGACATCAGTATAACCTGTGCCCCCTTATCTAGGGCTTGTTGAAGGGTAGGTAGGGCTGCGCGCAAACGAGCATCACTGGTCACTTTGCCATTTTTAATTGGCACATTGAGATCCTCACGAATCAGTACTTTCTTATTCGCAAGGTCTAGTTCAGACATCAGTTTAATGGTCATTTTTATCCTTAAAAATTGGTTCAGGGTAAATCTCTATCTATTCACAAGATCTCTAGCGCCAACTGCACAGTGTATTTAACATCCTGTTGGCATAGCCCCACTCATTGTCAAACCAGATCAGCACTTTAATTAATTTGTGCTGACTCACGCGAGTCTGACTGGCGTCGACAATGCCACTTCTTGGATCATGGTTAAAATCACAGGAGGCCAGAGGCTCATCGGTATAGCCGAGCACGTCCACAAATTGATTTTCGGCAGCCTCAGCTAAGGCTTGATTAACCTTTTCTGTATCTACCTTATGGTTAACCAATACAGACAGATCAATAGCCGACACATTCAGGGTTGGTACCCGCATAGCCTGAGCCTGAAAGCGACCCGCCAGTTCGGGCATTAGTCGATCAATACCTAGCGCCAATCCGGTGTCCACGGGAATAATCGACTGCATGGCAGCCCGGGTCTTGCGCAGATCTGTATTATGATAGGCATCCAGTACTGGCTGATCATTCATCGCCGAATGGATAGTAGTAATCACACCACCCTCAACAGAAAAATTGTCATTAAGGACCTTTATGACTGGAACCACACAGTTGGTGGAACAAGAGGCATTGGAAATGATTGTCTCACTGCCAGTCAGAATCTGATGGTTAAATCCATAGACAATGGTAGCATCCACATCAGACTCAGCGGGTTGAGAAAACAAAACGCGTTTAGCACCACTTTTAAGATGTTTTTCTGCGCTTTTGCGATCACTAAAACTACCACTGCACTCTAACACCACATCAATATCCAGAGCATGCCACGGCAATTTGTCTAGATCATCAATATGAAAGATATCTATGCTGTCGCCATTAATAATAAGTGAGGAATCACTGACCTCAACATCTGCGAGAAATCTGCCATGCGTGGAATCATAGCGGGTCAAGTGGGCTATTGTTTTGTTATCTGCCGGCTCATTGATGGCCACTACCTTAATTTCTTGATGCAACTCAGACTCAAAGAGCGCGCGCAATACGGAACGACCAATACGGCCGTAGCCATTGATGGCTATACGAATCATTAACTGACCGTCTCCATAACAGCCGCCACCACATTTTCAACGGTAAAACCAAATTCTTTCATCAACTCACCACCAGGAGCAGATTCACCAAAAGTCCTCATGCCCACAACACGGCCATCTAAACCAACAAACTTATGCCAGTAATCGGCATGCAGTGCTTCTACGGCTACTCGAG
>CAXEWB010000121.1:0-8118 GCA_963999835.1 uncultured Cellvibrionales bacterium
CAGTAAAATGATTTACCCTGTTGAGCTAGTACGCTTTGAGAAGTTGACCTTGTCATTATCTAACCTCCCGAACTAACTTCGACACCAGTCAATAACTCTTCGACAACCTTGGCAGAACTGATCACACCTGGTAGTCCGGCACCTGGATGTGTTCCCGCTCCAACAAAGTAGAGGTTATTTATTGACCGATCACGATTGTGATACCTAAACCAAGCAGATTGAGTCAGTCTGGGTTCGATTGAGAAGCCAGCGCCATGCATGGAACGATAATCATTGGCAAAATCTTCGGGAGTCATCCAGAAAACTTCCTCAATCACCGACGATAGCTCTGGTAAGATTGTTTGTTCGAGAGCTTCAACAATGCGGTCGCGCAAGATGGCTCCCTGCTGATCCCAGTGAGTATTGCCCTGTAAGTTGGGGACTGGACACAGTACATAGAATGACTCGCAATCTTCGGGAGCAAAACTTTTATCGGTGGCAGTAGGCCGATGAAGGTAGAGTGAGAAGTCCTCACTTAGCTCTTTTGTTTCAAATATTTCATAGAGTAGCTCTTTGAATCTAGGCCCCATCCAAATACTGTGATGAGCCACTTCTGGGTACAATTTTTTGGTACCAAAATAAAGTACATAAAGGCCCATTGAATAATGTTTTTTTATGGGATTTATTGGGCGGCTCTTGGCTGGTAATAGTTGTTGATAGCAGGTCTCAGGGTCACCAGCAAAAACCACGAGATCCGAGGTGAGCCTATCGCCATTTCTCAGTGTGACACCCTTTGCACGATTATTTTTGACAATTATTTCTTCAACATCAGCATTGGTCAGAATATTGATGCCCTGTCTTTGCATCAGTAGATTTAACTCTTCTACTAGTTTTCCAGTGCCACCCATGCAGAAGAATACACCCCAGCGGCGTTCTAAATAGTGGATAAGGCTGTAGATGGCCGTGGTTTTAAATGGGTTACCACCCACTAGTAGTGGATGAATTGAAAATGCTTGCTGAATCATCGGGTGTTTGAGGTAGCTGTTAACCATCTGCGAAACGGTTTTGTAACACCTGAGGATTAACAGAGCTGGGATCTGCTTAATCATGTCCCAGACCCTGGTGAAAGGTCGATGAACAAGCTGTTTGAAACCGACATCGTAAACACGTTTTGACTGCTCAAGTAGTTTTAAGTAGCCCTCTGCATCATCAGGATTAAAACGTCTAATTTCAGTCAGTGTATCCTCGATACTGGCACGGTAGTCAAATTGACTGCCATCGGAAAAATGGAATCGATAAAACGGATCTAAGGGAACAAATTGCAGATGGTCCTCAAGCTTTTCACCGAATAACTCGTAGAGCTCTTCAAAAAGAAAGGGTGCTGTGATCACTGTGGGGCCGGCATCATGTCGATAACCACCGCGCACAAACACTTGAGCTCTTCCTCCGATGGATTGTAATCGTTCCAAAAGTGTGACTGAGTGCCCTATGGCGCGAAGTCGCAGTGCCATGGCTATCCCAGCAAACCCGGCACCCACGACTATCGCATGCTGACTAGTATCTCCATGTCTTATGCGATTCGGCATTGGCTTTTAACCAAGGTAGTCTTCTTCACTGATTCAACCAAATCAGCTGATACAGAATGAAGCTCAGAGGGGAGCGAAGAAACTAATTCCTCTGCCTGCTGTAACCAATTATCGACCAATTGATTAGCTTGAAGAATAACTATACTTGAGGCAATCCTTTGCTGCCAGTGAGCGAGTTGCTGATTGTCATCTGAACAATACCAGCGATAAAATTCTTCGCGGCCTAAACCTTCCTTGGCAAATAGACTGACCACCAAGTTGGGCTTGCGACCGTCGAGATCGCAGCTCCTGTGACTTGATGGGATAATGTCGTCAATATCATTGTATCCCTGATAAGCAAGGCCACACAGGCCCACTAGTTGATCGAGGTCAGACTCCCAATCATTATTGCTTTGGGTTAGTAACCCAGCGGCGATTGCGGCACCTTTGATAGGCGCACTTAACAGTGGAGCGGTTTTACCTTTGGCAATAGCTTGCCATACATCAATTTCTGCAAATTGGCGCTGACTGGTATCAGAAATCTGTCCACCGCAAGTTTCTTGCATCGATTTGGCAAGAAGAGCTGTTAACTGACCGCCAAAATGGGTATTTCGAGCAGCTAACTCAAAGGATTTAGCAACCATCCAATCGCCTAGGCAAAGGGCCATATCTGGGCCAAAGTGTTGGTTTATACTCTCCTGGCCGCGCCGATGGGTGCTGGCATCACTTATGTCATCATGTATAAGGGACGCATTGTGCAGAAGTTCACAGGCTGCGGCCCAGTGTAGATTATCTTTTTCGTCAAGATTCAGAGCTAGACCCGTTGAAAATGCAAGTTGTGCTCTAAATGATTTTCCTGGATTCTTGAAGTGATAGCCTGCTGCAATAGCTAAGCTATTTTTTTCTTGAGGTATCTCTGCGCTTAAGAGTGCATCTAAATGAGATAGCCATTCCTGTTTATTTTTTATTGTCGGGGCCATCGTTAAGTACCCTCGTCATTCGTAACTTTTACGTTGTTATTAATTATATAGTTACTCGTATTTTTTATAATGGGGGAACCTGCAGGTTCCCCCGATCTTTCGCATCAGCAGATTACTCAGAATCCGCAACTGCAGCTGACCAAATCACTATACCGAAACCAATTTTGTTCCAGAAGTCAGCTAAGTTATAGATAATATTCATTGTGCCAGCGTCTGCACCACCGCCCATATAACCTAGGAAGTAGCCCAGTGGATAGATAGCCCAACCGACAGTGACCAAGAAGGTCATTGCCTTATAGGCTTTTTGCACGTTGGCATTTGCTAGGCTTGCGTTAATCTGACTTGCTTCACCCTTAATGATGTACCAGATTATATATATCCAAGACGCCATTGCCAGCCAGAAGGCTAAGCCAACGCCCATCATTCCGGTCTCGCCTGCATAACCGAATAACAGCATAAGCGTAGAGCCTACTAACAGGTGCCAGAAAACACGACCAGGCACCTTCCCTACTGCGGACATAATTAGGTAGAACTCTACCATCAAGAGTGGCACTGTAAGTAACCAGTCGATGTAGCGGAATTCTGTTGGAGATGTGCCAGAGGCAACCCAGACATCACGCATATAGAAGTAATGTACCGCAGCTATAAGCGTAACAAGACCTGAGACTGTCAGTGACGTTTTCCACTTACTTGAAACACGATCGCGCTCAAGGAAGAAGAAAGCGGTTGCAGCGACAAGTGCCATTGAAATTAACCAAAAGGACATGCCGACATAATCGCCGGATTGTAAATTATTAGTCATTTGTAACCCCTATTTTGATTTATTTTTTAAAAACGCCATAGCGAAAAGTTGCATCACTTGACGTGCATAACGAGATACTGCTACTGCAATTTCCCATGTGTAAGAGGTAAAAGACCGTTGCTGTGGAAGCATTTTTTTATAATTCTTTTACCCCTAACAACCTCATTGTATACCTAAAAGCAACAATTTGGATTATTTTTTTTTTGTTTTATACTAATTGCTTAAAAAGAACATAAATTCGCTAAAAAGAAAATAACGAATATTTACTTAGAGGGTTGGCAATGAAAAAGTTTTTCCTTTTGTCCTTGGGCGTTCTTTGTCTGTCATTCTCTATAGCTCAGGCAAAAACGTTTCCTGATTTGGAATGGATAGAGTCATCCCCACAGACGCTGTCTATTTCTGATATAAAGGTCAATAAATTGTTTGACCTGTCTTTTCAGGATCCGGCTACACAGGGCGTAGTTCTGATCAAAGACGGCCTATTAATAGGTGAGCGGTATGCGCCAGGCTTTGATAGAGAGTCTCCGGCCACATCATGGTCAATGGCAAAAAGTATTTACGCGGCTCTGATCGGTATTTCCATTGATAGAGGAGAAATAGGTGGTCTGGATGACCGTGTATCCGACTATTTGGACTATTTTAATGATGAGCGACAAGCGATCACAATTCGTCATCTATTGGACATGGCCAGTGGTTTGGAAATGCCATCCCATGAGCATGAGAAAATGTTCTTTACTCAAAATCACTTGAGTTATGCCCAGTCAGTAGAATATGAAACACCCCCCGGGGAACGCTTTGAATACAATAATGTTAACTCCATGTTGCTAGCTGATATTCTGCTAGCGGCAACAGGCATTCCTGCGGATGAATTATTGCGCGATAGGATACTGTCCAAAATTGGCATGAATAAAGTAACGCTATGGCAAGATACTGCGGGTAATCCTATGACCTATTGTTGTATAGATACTTCGCCGAGACAATATGCTCGCTTTGGATTGCTCTTCGCTCGCAATGGGCAATGGGAAGATGAACAGATTATCTCTAAGGGTTTTGTAGATGAGACGTTTCAAGTGGTCTGGGATAATCTATCTAGTGCTACGATCCAGCAAAAGCGCGGCTATTCGCTACACTGGTGGGTATCTAGGTATGACCAACAGAGCCAGATTTTTAATGCCAGTGGCAAGTTTGGTCAATATATTTTCGTTGATCGAGCAAATGATATAGTCTTTGTGCGGGTGACTAAATATCATCCAACTGGAGGAAATCAGCAGAACTGGGGCTCATTAAAGTATATTGCTAGAGTTGGAAGCATAGAGTTTCGCAGAAAGTTGGCAGAATTTCTCGATCGCATTGGCCTGATTGAAATTGAGGGTAATGTGCAAACGCCTGTTACCTTTGACGATGGCATTTCCAATGAATTTTTTTCTCAGTACAGTGAGATCATGGATGCATTAGTCGATCTGAGCAAACCCTAGATATAATACTGATTTAAAGCCTGTCGATATTAGCCAGGTACATTTGTGCTCTTTGCAGCGTCGACTCTCTTTTCTCGCCGTCCATCCTACTCCAACTGCGGTAGGCCATAGCAGTGCGTGGATTGTTTGAGAACTCTTCCCTATGCCGATGCATAAAATGCCAGTAGAGACTGTTGAAGGGACAGGCTTGGGCAGTCGAGCGTTCCTTGACCTTGTAGTGACAGGATTGGCAGTAATCACTCATTTTATTAATGTAACTGCCACTGGCGGCATAGGGTTTAGTAGCGATAAGACCACCATCGGCAAACTGACTCATACCTCTGGTATTAGGCAACTCAACCCATTCTATGGCGTCTATATATATGCCCAGATACCATTGATCCAGATGATTGGGATCTATACCTGCTAGCATTGCAAAGTTACCAGTGACCATAAGGCGTTGTATATGGTGTGCATAGGCATAGTCCAGTGATTGATCAACCGCCTGTTTTACACAGGACATTTTGGTGTCACCTGTCCAGAAGTAGTCTGGCAGTGGTAGATTAGCATGTAATTTATTAAGGTCTTTGTAGTTGGGCATATTCATCCAATAAACACCGCGCACATACTCTCTCCAGCCTATAATTTGGCGAATAAATCCCTCAATTTGAGCCAAATCTACAGTGGACCCATGTCTGTCAAATTCATTTAGAGCGGCTTCAATGACTTCAATTGGATGCAATAGTTTGCTGTTGAGGGCAAAAGATACTCTTGAGTGATAAAGACTCCAGCGACTAGACCCATGTTGCGTCATGGCATCTTGGAAGCGTCCAAAATAAGGCAGGCAATGGATGCAGAAGTAATTCAGTAATTGGAGGGCCTGGGCGCGATTGACTGGCCAGATTAAATTCGATGTCTCGCGACCAATATAGGGAATCTGGTGACGTTTTATACGCTCTATGACTTGCTTTACGTCATTGCTGAATAATAGGGGCTGAGGGATTTTTTCTAGATCACTGGCTTTAAGCTTTTGGCGATTTTCGGCATCATAATTCCAGCGGCCTGCATAGGGTTCCCCATCTTCCATCAGAAGATTAAATTGCTTGCGCATTTTGCGATAGAAGCTTTCCATTCGATTATGTTGATTGGGCTTAATCATTTTAGGTAAGTCATCTTTCGCCAGTAAAAAATGCTCTGTATCACAGCAGTTCACTGGTAAATTAAGGGTGTTTTTGAGTTGGCTTAGTTGCTCAGAAAGTCTGTATTCATCGGGCTGTTGGTAATCAAAAGTCTTAAAGTCGTTTTGTGTACAGATGTTAGTGATAAGTTGGCCCAAGTCTTGGTATACACAACTTTCATCGAGTGTGAGATAAAGTACTTGGTGACCTTGAGACTGCAAAAACTCGGCAAACTCACCCATTGCAGCAAAAAAGCCACAAAGTTTTTGTATATGCTGTGGCACATAAGTGGCCTCTTGCTTCAATTCAGCAATTAGATAGGTCACACAGGAATCTTTGGTTCGGAACCAACTATGGTTGCCGTTGAGTTGATCGCCGAGAATTAGGCGTAAGGTTTTCTGTGCCTGCATATCAGTGATTCACTGTCATTGCTGGGCTTTGATCAACTGGCCAATCAGCAGCATCTACCGAATCTAGTGGGTAGCGATCTGCATAACCCTGCCAATGCCTAATAAATACTTGATCTGGGTCATAGCGCTGAGTTTGCTTCTCCAGGTCAAAGTGACGCAGACCTCTGGGATCAGCGCCAACACCAGCTAAATATTGCCAGTTGCCCCAATTTGACGCCATATCATAATCAATCAACTGTTGTGCCATGTATGCGGCCCCATAGCGCCAATCCAGTGCCAACTCATTGACAAAACAACTAGCTACCAATTGTCGACCTCTGTTTGACATGTAACCCGTTGCATTGAGTTGTTTCATGCAGGCATTAACAATCGCAAACGGCGTATTGCCTTCGCACCATTTGCGGAATCTCTCAGGGTAAAAACTGGTGGAAGGATTGTTTCCTTTAATGCCAGAAAATGAAAATAAGCGTTCTCTATGACACTTCGCATACCACTGAAAATACTCTCGCCATAAAAGTTCAAAGAAGATCCAATAGGTAGATTCATTGTTGCCCATTTCTGCTTCATATTTGTAAAGCGCCTGCAAGATACGCCTTACAGATAAACAGCCATTAGCCAACCATGGACTAAATTTTGTTGACTCGTAGTCACCGCATAGGGTGTTCCTAGTGAGTTTGTAACTGTGAGCATAATCGCCTTGGAAGTATTTCTCTAGATGCCTATTTCCTTCACATTCACCACCATAGAATTGACACTGCCTTGAACTTTGCAAGTAAGTGTATTCTTTTTGCCATAACTCTGGTGAGCAGATTGGCACAGGTAAGCACTTTGGGGCAGGCGTGATTGTTTGTGTTGAAATACTCTCCACTTTGCGTCTAAATTTTGAGAAGGTTGTGGGTAGATCACTGACTGAGAACGGTAGGGATCGCTGTGAATATAAGCGATTATCTCCAAGCTTTCGGACAATGAGGGCTGGGAATTTTTCCTGCAATGACCTGACAATAGCCTCTTTAGTTAATTGACCATCATCACCTAAGTAGAGATGAGTAATTCCATAGTCTGTAATAAGGGAAGCAATTTTGTGTTCTGCAGACTCTGTGCAAACCAGAAGATGTTGTCCGTATTTCTGTAAGGTTTGGTTTAGGTCAACAAAGCTTTGCAGTAAAAAATTCAGTCGATTTTGTGACAGTTGAACAGGGTTTGAATGAAAATTATAGTCCAATTTTGTGTGTGTGAAGGCAATGCAAAGCAATTGATCCACTTCTTGGGCTGCTGCGGTTAGGGTTGGGTTGTCATCGACGCGCAGGTCATGACTAAACCAGTAAATACCTAACTTATCCATTAAACCTCGGGGTAATGTCATTATTCAAAAAATTCCTACGCTAGGCACGATTTTTTGGATTTAGATAGGCGCTATGATGAATCCGAATCGAATAGCACAGCGTAATTTTTTCAAGTCAATGATTTGAACACCCGAGGAATAAGTTATCTTGCAGACACAATTGGGCACCCCCAGCAAAAGCGAGCAGAAACTGACACAATGGCTTGGTTATCTCGGTCTTATCCCCTTCATAGCCCCGCTACTTGAAATGCTCGCAGCTGTTGCATCAAGCTCAGGTATACAGAGTGCCGTATTTCTAGGTTTTTACGCACCCTACGTGTTTGTCGCTTATAGCGCAGTTATACTCAGTTTTTTAAGTGGCATCCTTTGGGGTAAAGGTAGGCGAGAATCAACGGCAAATAAATCCAA
>CAXEWB010000122.1:0-11904 GCA_963999835.1 uncultured Cellvibrionales bacterium
GTAATGTTAGACAGTTGGAAAATATATGCCGTTGGCTGACAGTCATGGCCGCAGGTCGCGAGGTATTATTATCAGATTTGCCACCGGAAATTCAGATGGAAGCCCCTGAAGATAGTCAGACTGTTAATGGGGATTGGCAACAGTTGTTGCGGCAATGGGCACAGAGCCAGTTACAGTGCGGTCGTAGCGATATACTGGATCAGGCAGTTCCCGACTTTGAGCGCACCATGATTCAGGTAGCCCTCGAACAAACTGCCGGACGCAAAAAAGAAGCTGCTCAGCTGTTAGGTTGGGGTCGCAATACGCTCACACGTAAGTTACAAGAGTACCAGTTGGAGCTTTGATCAGTATAAAAACTTGATTTTCATGATGCACCTTTGGCTTAAAAAAACTGACAACAAAAATGGTTAGTGAGTATTATTATCAGCCCGGGTGTCTGGTTGATGCGGGGTCAAAATTATTAGCATTTGAGGCCAGTAAATGAGTTATCCCAAATCAGTGCGTATTGTCGAGGTAGGCCCTCGCGATGGCCTGCAAAATGAACAGGTAACTGTTGAAGTTTCGACCAAGCTCGAGTTAATTGACAAGCTTGTAATTGCCGGTCTCAAGTATATCGAGGCAGGTAGTTTCGTCAGTCCCAAATGGGTACCGCAAATGGCAGGTAGCGATGAGGTTTTTGCCAAGTTATCACCTGTTGCTGGCACCACTTATGCTGCCCTTACCCCTAACCTCAAGGGGCTAGAGAGAGCTATAGACTGTGGTGTGAAGGAGGTCGCTGTATTTGCTGCCGCTTCGGAAACCTTCAGTGAAAAAAATATAAATTGCTCAATTGCTAAAAGTTTACAGCGCTTTAAACCAGTCATGCAGGAGGCCGCTGCTGCAGGTATCAACGTGCGTGGTTATATCTCCTGTGTATTGGGGTGCCCCTATGAGGGTTCTGTCGCCAGTCATTCAGTGCTGGAGGTGGCGCAACAATTATTGGCAATGGGTTGTTATGAGGTTTCATTGGGAGACACGATTGGCGTCGGCACTGCGGCGTCAACGGAGAATCTATTAACAACCCTTCTGACACAGGTACCCAGTCATCAGTTAGCAGTTCATATGCACAACACTTACGGTCAAGCGCTAGCTAATATACTGTTGGCACTGCAAATGGGTATTGCTGTTATTGATAGCTCAGTGGCAGGCTTAGGTGGTTGTCCCTATGCCAAAGGAGCCTCCGGAAATGTTGCCACAGAGGATGTGGTTTACATGCTAGATGGATTGGGTATTGAGCACGGCGTAGATATGCATAAACTAATTGATGCAGGGAGCTATATCTGTACCGCACTCAACAAGAGCAGTAGCTCCAATGTCGCAAGAGCACTCAACTAATCGACAGGGGTTGCTAGTGCTTAGTATTTTCCTCGTCACTCTTTGCCTTTTCAGTGGCCTGTTGAACAGCACTGGCAAACAGAGCATCAAAGTTAATCGGCGGTAGCATCAGTGCAGGAAAACCACCCCTTGTAACTATATTATCTATAGTTTCACGGAGATAAGGGAATAAAATACTTGGGCAGGTGGTATTGATCACCTGAGGTAGTTGCTGTTTCGTAACCCCCTTTATGGTAAATAGACCCGCCTGTTCAACTTCTGCTAAATAAATTGTATCTTCGCCATCGGCCATTGTGATGGTCACTCGCAGTACAACTTCGTACAGATCATCATCGATTTTATTGGTCTTAGTATTCATATCTTGACTTACTTTGGGCTTCCACTGTTTTTGGAAAGCGGCTGCCCCCTGGGGGCTTTCAAAGGAAATATCTTTGATATAGATACGCTGGATAGAGAACTGAGCCTGTTCCTGTTCCGCAGCGGCTGCAGATGTCGTTGTTTCTTCACTCATGGTAAAACCCTTTCACTGTTGTCTTATCAAATTTTTTCAGATGCCATCGGAGTTTCTTGTTGTGTCGAAATTGAGCAGTTGATCAAGATCACCTGCCAGTGCCAATTTGTTCAACTCAGTATAGCCACCAATGAACTGATCCCCAATCCATATCTGCGGAACTGTATGTTGCCCGCTTTTTTCGCTAACTGTTGCCCTCAGTTCACTGTCGTTATCTACCGCTATATCCTCAAAGATAATACCTTTTTTATTGAGGAGCATTCGTGCTGCAATGCAGTAGGGACAAAATTTAGTGCCGTACAGTACCACTGATACCATCATTAACCTCAAATGGTTACAGACTAGCTATAGGTGCTAGCCCTTTGGTCCTTTTGCGCCTCTTACTAGGGGTAGATTATCTTGTCGCCATCCACTGATACCCCCACTTAAACGCCGTACTTGGAAGCCCTGTCTCTGTAGGAGCTTGCCTATCGTTCCTGCATGCTGACCCATTTGATCGGCCACCACTAGGAGTTTATCGCGTTTTTTTTCTAATTCACTTATGCGACTGGCAAATTGACTGTGTGGCATATTGATGGATCCATGTATATGACCAGCATTGAAATCGTTAGAGGTTCTTACGTCCACCAATATGGCCTCTTCGCTATTCATCAATCTTACCAACTCACTGGGAGAGATCGGAAGCCCGCTGTCTTTGCGCGTCGTTAATATTAGCAGTGCAATAAGTGCGAAAAGTACTGTGATTAAGAGCCACTCTTGGCCTACAAAAGTAAAAATATCCACGTCATAAATACCCAATGTACATAGGTTATAAGACCACTGCTGTAGAGGTAAGACAATACTAGGCTGGTTAAAAATCCAACACACTTAGGTCGCTAACGCGACGGATCTCAGTGTCAGACCAAAAAGGTCTTTAGACCCATTTTAAACAACTTGCTGGCTTGCTAATGAGTGCCAGCATAACCTGTTAGTCTCTCTATCAATGATCTGCGATAAAGTGGGCGCAAGTATACACAGTAATGTCCGACTGGGGAATTGGGCTTTATAGATTACTGCCATCTAGCCCATACAGGGTGGCAATTAGGAGGTAGGTTGGGCACTTGCCCGAGAGCCGCCCAGGGTTGCTCTGGAGAATGAAAGTCTGAGCCCAAAGAAGCCAAAAGATTATACTTTTGACAGAGTCCAGCCATGGAGCCGGTTACTGACGATGTATGGGAGCCTGAGATCACCTCCATCGCCTCACCACCCACAGCAATAAAGTCTTCTAGCAGCGCACACAGCCGCGTTCGAGTCATCTTGTATTTAGTTGGATGAGCGAGAACTGCCACACCACCGGCACTGCGTATCCACAACACTACTTCCTCAAGACTGGCCCATTGGTCCTTGATATCGCCAACTTTGCCACTGCCCAGGTACTTCTTAAAAGCTTGTTGAACAGTGGATACGGCACCAATTTGCACTAGGTATTGAGCAAAATGTGGACGCCCTATTTGACCGCCACTAGTGAAACGTTTAGCCCCCTCAAGCGAGTTGCTGTAGCCCAACTGGCCTAGCTTCTCGGCAATTGCTAGTGCGCGCTGATGCCGCACCACTGATTGACGACGCACGCCATTCACCAGGGTCTTGTTTTTCAGATCTATATTAAGACCTACAATATGCACCCCAGTATTGCGCCATGCGGTAGAGAACTCAATGCCTGTAATAAGTTTGAATTTATAGCCTGAGGGATCAATCTGTTGGTAGCAATCGATACTGTCATGATCAGTGATGGCTAACATATCTAGCTCTCGTTGCACGGCAAGGTTTACTAGCTCAGTGGGGGTCAGTGTGCCGTCGGAGAGTGAGGTATGGCAGTGAAGATCTATATTCATATATTTTACTCCAATCCGAACCATTATAGCCTATTCAATTTAACAGCTAACAATGAACAGAGGATGCAGCTTATGGAAAATCAACTAGATTTTTGCTAGTTGCTTGCCTTGTACCAAAAAGTGCAGTCTTTATAATCTTAGAATGGACGGTCAATCAGCAGATGCATCACACATAGTGCCAATTAGTGAAAGTCAGCAGACTCAGGTAATGCAGATAACTCAAGGCTGTATTGAAAGGGCTGTACAACTTTATCAACGCGATTTCCCCACAATACCGGTGGTGTTTGATTTGCGTGGAAAATGTGCCGGCATGTACCAGTGTAATCGCCGCGGTCGCCGAATCCGCTACAATCCATGGCTGTTTGCAAAATATTACCAGCACAGCCTCGAGCAAACAGTGCCTCACGAAGTAGCTCATTATATAACCGATTGTCTATGGGGGATTAAGTCAGTTAAACCCCATGGTAAAGAGTGGAAATCAGTTGTTACAGCGCTTGGAGGAAAGCCAGTTGCGACAGGGAATTACAGTTTGCAGGGTATTCCTATCAAGCAGTACCAGCGCTTTGCCTACCACTGTGCATGTAAAACTCATCAGCTAACAACCATTCGCCACAGACGTGTTCTGGCAGGAGAGGCCAGTTATCAGTGTCGCCTGTGCGGGCAATTATTAAGCCGGTCAGCGCAATGACCCAGCACAAGAATACAGAGTGGTTTGTCTATATGATTCGTGCCGATGATCAGGCACTGTATACCGGAATCACCACGGATTTGGAGAGACGGCTGAAGCAGCATCAAACCGGCAAAGGTGGCGCTAAATATTTTCGTGGTCGATATGCGGTTGAATATGTCTACACTGAATCTGGACATAATCGAAGTAGTGCAGCCATGCGAGAAGCGCAGATAAAAAAGCTCACAAAAAGCCAGAAAGAGTTGCTTTTATAAATTCAAATCTATATTGTATATACAAATATTTTATTTATAAGTAATTGAAATAAATTAAATATAGTCATTTTATATATGTATATACAAATACAAATGTATATACATATTCATTGCATTTTTTGCCAAATAAGGTGCATTGGTCATGCGCAAAGAAAAACAGCCGCGTTTTGCTGTCATTAAGGCCTTTCTGAGCAATAAAGTTGAATCTGGGGAATGGACAGTTGGTCTGCGTATACCCACAGAGCAAGCTTTAGCGGATATGTTTTCGGTGAGCCGAATGACTGCGCGTCGAGCCGTGAAAGAGTTGACCGATGAGGGATTATTTACCCGAACACCCGGTTTAGGCACCTTTGTGAGTTCGATTACCTCCTCTGCAGCAGCGTTAACTATCCTAGATGTGGTTGCAATGGCACAGAGTACGGGTTCCTATAGCTATCGATTACTAGCCATAGATAGAGTAGAGGCGAACACAAAGACTGCCGCCATGATGCAGCTTACTCACAGGGCGAACATATTTCAGTTGACCCTTGTGCACCTAGATAACAACCAACCGATTCAGTGGCAGGGCATTGCAGTCAATGCCAAATTGGCGCCAGCATTGATGAAGCAAAAATTAGATAAGGTTGTACCCGATACCTACCTAAACTGGATAGCACCTCCCACGTCGGTCCAGTATCAAGTAAAAGCAGTCGTTCCCAGAGCCAGTCAGATTAGAGAGTTAGGTCTGTCCGAGGAAACTGACCCAGTCTGTTTGCAATTGACGCGTAAAAATTGGCTGGGACCGGATGTTGTCAGTGTTTCGAGGATGTTACATCCAGCGCACAATTATTCTCTTGGCGTTGACCTGGAATTGAATAACCAGAGATAGATAATGCAGTTTGACTAGGTGATTATGCCGCTGCCACTAGGCCCATTGCCATTTCCACCTTGACCGGGTACCACGATTTTTGACGCCTGTTCACGACGCATTCGCTCTAGCTCTCGGCCTGCTTCCTCAACGGCTAATTCCGCCTTACCGGCAAAGTCTTCTGCCGCTTCTCCCAGAGTAGCACCTTCAAGGGCAAAATTTAGCGGCATGGCCCCCATAGGTGTCATGACCTGTGCCGAGCCAAAAAATTCCACACTGCGATTTGAATCTTCAGTGCCATCGGCTTTTACCGGAATAAGTTTACGAATTGCCCCAGTTTTTTGGTCGGTATAGTTCTCTTCTCTATACAGACCATTGGGATCCATTGCATTTTGATTGCTGTCGCTCATAAAAATTGGTCTTAGTGATTAAAAGTGGTTGGCAATGTAACAGAGATTAGTGCTGATGAATAGATTGAGATCAAGATTCAGAGGTATCAAAGGGGTTTATTTAGCAGGATTTTGCGGGGTAATTTGGCGGCAACAATGGCGCTCAGGACAACCATTGTAGAGGACCCGATTAAACAACTTATAAGTCCATACTGTTGATAGATAAAACCAGACAACAGTGTGCCAGCCAATCGTCCTGCTGCATTAGCCATATAATAAAAACCGACATCAGTGGACACCTCATCCTTATTGGCATAGGCAACAATAAGATAGGAGTGCACACTGGAATTAACTGCAAAGATAGCACCATAGACAAGAAGACCCATTATAAGACTGAGAGTAGGGTTGATACCCATACTCAGACACAGCGCAATACCTGCGGGTATCAGGGCAAGACCTATGGCCCATTGCAACAGCGTAAGGCCATTGGGTGATGTATCAGTAGAATGAGTCATCACAGGCGCTAAAGTTTGAACAATGCCGTAGGCAATAATCCAACTTGCCATAAACCCACCCACTTGAAGATGGGTCCAGTTGAGTTGAGACTGCAAAAACACGGGAAGAGCAATTACAAACCAGATATCGCGTGAGCCAAAGAGAAAAAACCGCGCACCAGAGAGTAAGTTTATGCGAGTGCTCTTTGAGAGAACCTCACTAAATTTTGGTTTGTAGTGGCTGGTTGTGGAGTCTAATCGTCCCCATGTAATAATTAATGTGGTGATGAGTAACAGCATCATAAAAATCAGCCCGCCGCGAAAACCAAACACAGTCATCAATCCACCACCAAGAAAAAATCCCAGGCCTTTAAGTGTGTTTTTTGATCCAGTCAGAGTCGCTACCCAGCGGTAAAGAGTGCCTTGTTGATCCTCTGCGACTAGTGATTTAATACTACTTTTGGCGCTCATTTTATTTAGATCCTTGGCAATCCCCGATAGCGCTTGGGCCGCCATAACATAAACTAGCGTTAGCATAGAGGGGTCAACTGTTAGCATGGCAAGAGCAATGACCTGCAGGGCAAGACCAATCTGTAGTGTGTAATTGAGACCTATTCGGGTTGCTAGCCAACCGCCGTAGAGATTGGTGACAATGCCGAAAAATTCATACAACAAAAAAAGGCTAGCAATCTGCAAAGGTGAATAGCCTAAATTATGAAAGAAAAACAGCACTAGCATGCGCAGTGCGCCGTCGGTCAGGGTGAACGCCCAGTAGCTGAGTGTGACGATAATATATTGTTGAAGGGCTGATCCTGATTTCATAGATTTAATGAGTCAGTCCCATCAGAGAGATTTGGCGACCTTGGAGACTAACTCCATCATTCGGTTGACGTAGCCAATTTCATTGTCATACCAGACAAGTACTTTAACCTGCGTTTCATTTATTACCATAGTGGAGAGCGCGTCAACAATGCCCGAGCGCTTGTCATTGGTATAGTCAGCGGATACCAGCGGCAAATCCTCATAGCCGAGGATGCCCTGTAAGCGTCCTTCTGCAGCACGCTTTAGGGCATGGTTTACAGTTTCAATGGTAACCTTGGACTTAAGTTCAAACACAGTATCTGTCAGCGAAGCATTAGCCAGCGGAACGCGCACGGCAATACCATTAAGTCGATCTTTGAGATCAGGAAATATTTCTGTAATCGCTGTCGCCGATCCCGTACTGGTTGGGATGAGTGACAGTCCACTGGCACGAGCACGGCGCAGATCCTTATGGTACTCATCAAGGATACTCTGGGTATTGGTAATATCATGGATAGTGGTAATTGAACCGTGCTCAATGGTGAATGCTTTGTGCAATACATCGACTACCGGTGCAATACAATTGGTGGTGCAAGAGGCTGCAGTGACGATCTGTTGATCAGCGTATTCATGATCATTGATTCCCATCACCACATTTAATACTTGATCTCGGGGGTAGCCTTTTATGGGCGCTGAAACTACTACTTTTCTCACACCTTGATCAAAGAAGGGAGCTAGAGCCTCTGGGGTTTTTAGTGTGCCCGTGCACTCGATCACCAAATCAACAGCGGCCTGTTGCCAGCTAGTAGCGCTGATATCTCGTTGTTGAGAGTAGCTGATTCTGTACCCATCAATCACCAGTGAGTCAGACTCTACGGTGATATTGGCATCCCATTGTCCATGCACAGAATCAAAGCGAAGCAGGTGAGCGGCAGAATTAACATCTCCGGCACACTCATTGATATGAACAATCTCAAGGTCTGAGGTGCCCCAGTACTCCCGCAACGCAAGCCTGCCTATTCGGCCAAAGCCGTTAATTCCAACTCTTACAGTCATCCCAGAGTTCCAAAAAGGTCATTATTTAAGCTGAATTACATGACATTTTTATGTTATCGAGAAAGTACTTCTTACTCGCTAGGAGCACTGGAGTCCTGACTATGACCCTCAGCTATTTCCTCTTCCGTGGCTTTACGAACGGCTTCAATCGATACATCAAAATGTAAATTCACGCCAGCCAATGGATGATTGCCATCAACAGTCACCATTTCATCAGTTACTGCAGTGACTGTGACAGGAACCGTGCCACCCTGACTGGTTTGCGCTTCAAATTGCATCCCAACCTCAATAGCATCTACACCTTGGAAAGCGGTTTTCGGTACTTCTTGAATTAATTCTTGCTGCACTTCACCGTAACCCTCTGCTGCTACAACAGGCACTTTTAGTGAATCGCCTGCAGACTTACCTTCCAGAGCTTTCTCAAGGCCAGGAATTATATTGCCGGCGCCATGAAGATAGGCCAGTGGATCTCCACCACTTGAACTATCAAGATCTTTACCCTCATCATCCGTCAGAGCATAGTGGAAGCTAACAACGCTATTTTTTTGAATTTTCATGTGGATGGTCCATTTGTTGGAATAAGGTTTCATTATGCATATTAGAGCATAAATATCTAATCACTTACGAATAGCCCTACTAAAGTAAGTTGACATGATTGTGTTTTATGCCTGTGTAATAATTCTGTCACACAGAGGACCTTTAATGATTGCATTGTCTAAGAAAAACGAGATCCATATTATGCCCAAGCACACCATTCTGGTGGTTGATGATGAGTCAGCAATTAGAGATATGATGTGTATAGCCCTTGAGGCTGCTGATTACAATGTCCTGCAGGCGGAAAATGCGCAACAGGCACATGCAGTGATTATTGATCGGCATCCTGATCTAGTGTTGCTCGATTGGATGATGCCAGGCACCTCTGGTTTAGAATTGTTGCGTCGTATAAAGCGCGATGAGATAACGGAAAAAATCCCAGTCATCATGCTGACAGCAAAGGCAGAGGAAGATAGCAAAGTGTATGGTCTAGATTCCGGCGCTGATGACTATGTACCTAAGCCATTCTCTCCTCGCGAATTAATATCTAGAATCAAAGCTGTATTGCGTCGGCTTGGCAGGGAAGAACTCAAAGAACCTATTAGGGTGGCCGACCTCGTGTTTGATCCTATTAGTCACAGGGTTAGCATCTGCGATCAACCGATTAACTTGGGTCCTACTGAATACCGATTGCTGCAGTTTTTTATTACCCATCAGGAACGTGTTTATTCAAGAGATCAAATTCTCGATTATGTCTGGGGCAGCAATGTCTACCTCGATGAGAGAACTGTAGATGTTCATATCCGAAGATTGCGCAAAGCAATTTCAGTTGCAGGTCACAACAACTATGTGCAGACTGTGCGGGGTGCGGGATATCGCTTCTCCACAAAGTTAACAAATGCATGAAAAAAGGATACAAAATAGTTGCGACTAGGCATGCAATCAGAGATCTGGCGTGTGGTTCTTGTGACGCTACTCTCTTTTACTATTGGTTTAAGTTTAGATAAAACCATTGAGGCCTTACTGGTAGGGCTAGTACTTTATATTCTCTGGTCTTTTCGAATCGTTACCAAACTATTTGGGTGGATTGATCGCGGTATGCGCAGTATTCCACCGGACACTGACGGTGTATGGGGAGAATTTGCAGATACCCTTAATCGCCAGCGTCGCCGACATCGGCGTGCCCAAGAGAAAATGCGCCGAACCATCAAGCGCGTTACAAGGGTAACTGAGGCCCTTGATGAAGGAGTACTGGTACTTTTTTCTGATCGTACATTGGACTGGTGGAACCAATCGGCAAAACAACTGTTAGGGCTGCGTTCAAACGATCGTGGCACGGCGATTACCAATCTTATTCGCGATCCAGCCTTTGTCGATTATATTAATCAGAGTGGTTTTGACTCAGTTGTGCAACTGCCCTCAGCGGTTCAGCCAGAGCGCTTACTGGAATTTTCAGCATCAGTTTTTGGCGATAATGAAATCGTTTTGCTCATCTCTGATATCACGCATATACATAATCTTGAGGTAGTGCGCAAAGAATTTGTTGGCAATATATCCCATGAGTTGCGCACACCTCTCACGGTTATGCGCGGCTATATTGATACCCTGTGTGATGTCAAAGAAACCACACCATTAGTGGAAAAAGCACTAAAGCAGATGTCTAGCCAAGTAGATCGTATGCAGAACCTTGCAGATGATATTATTCTGCTATCTAAACTGGAGTCCGCCACGCAACATATTTCTTATCAAAATATTAATCTTCTCGATATTTTGACTGAGCTGATGGTTGAAGCAGAGCAATTGAGTGATGGAAAACATAACCTGACATTGGACTGTGATGCTTCTTTTACTATCTCAGCTGATCTTAAAAGTATTCGTAGCGCCCTAGGTAATATTATCTTTAATGCAGTGCTGCACAATCCTCAGGGGGCAGATATTCATATTCATGTTGTCGACACAATTGATACCTTTGAGGTATCTGTTAAGGATAATGGTATAGGCCTCGATGCCGAGGAAATACCCCGATTAACCGAGCGTTTTTATCGTGGTGACAGCAGTCGCAATTCCAATACAGGTGGCAGTGGTTTAGGGCTCGCGATTGTCAAACATTCTCTGACAAGTTGTGGCGGTGCACTGAGTATCAAGAGCCATCTCGATGGTGGCGCAGAGTTTATCTGCAGTTTCCCTAAGCCATAATTAATTGTGATTAAAAAAAGAGGGCACTTTTGTACCCTCTTTCCGTCTGCAATATTACAGATTTTTTCTCTTAGAACTTATGTTCTAAACCAATACCAAATAATGTTTCATCTTTGTTGCCGCCGTCCACTGATGAGTCAGAGTTGTCGGTGTAAAACACAAAGGCTTTTGTATTTTTAGCCAGTTTATAATCTGCACCAAGGGAAAAAGTCTCTTCCTCATCACCATCCGCATCATCTTCAATGGAGCCAAACTGGACTTTGTAGGTAATCTGATCAACTTTATAAGCAGCACTAAAAAAGTAGCCAGATTCATCTAAAGAGCTATCATTCTTCTCGTTTTGTTGATACATAACACCCAATGTAAGGGCATCGACTTTGTACTGGGAAACAATCCGTAACAGATCCTGCTGATCTATGTCTTGATCTCCTGCAAGTGCTAGGTACAGGTTATTTTTTGTATAGCTCAGAGCATAGGATACGCCATCGCTCAAGCCGGTATCATCATTGCCATCACCATCAATATCTTTATTTTCACCAGGTACCACAGCGACAGTGGCAGTAAAGTCATTGTACTTGGGTGTACTGTAGACGACGATATTTGACAGCCTGTTCTCACCTTCAAAGGTATTTTTAATATCACCCTCAAGGTCGTTAAACAGATCTATTTTCTTCTGCGCTAATTTAGTCGGTGTATCATGTTTACCCGCCATCAAAGAACCAAAGTTGCCCTTTATGCCGGCGACAATATTGCGCTGTTTAAATGTAACTGTATCTGTGTCATTCTCATTTTTAGTCTTCTTATCGAACACACCGTCATCTGCAGCGATTTCAAATTCTGCTTGATAAAAAACCTCTAAATTATCAGAGATCTTAGTGGCACCTTTAAA
>CAXEWB010000123.1:0-9513 GCA_963999835.1 uncultured Cellvibrionales bacterium
ACCACATAAAAAAAGCCATGTGGTTTGTCCACTTGAATAGACGACGATATTGTCATCCTGCTCGTCATCAGGATGTGACCTTTTATATTTAACTATCACGATCAGAAGTGGGAGGACTAAAAGTACCAGAAGCAGGCTCTCTAGGCGATTAAGAACACCATCATAGAGGCAAAAACCAGCCAATGCTGTTCCCAGTAGTAGGACTGGGCCCTCATGTCTAATAAGATGCCGGTTAATGGGAATAGGGGCAATAAGCAAGGTGATTCCCAATACCAAGCCCACATTAGCTAAATTTGATCCCAACGCATTGCCAACTGCAAGCTCGCTTGAGTTATTTAAGGCGGCATTGATTGAAACGGCAATTTCCGGGGCTGACGTGCCCACTGAGACAATGGTAAGACCAATAATTAGCGGAGAAATGCCCATATTGCGAGCAAAACTGGCGCTACTAGCGACAAACTTATCGGCGCCCCACACCAGACCGACTATACCGATGATGAGTGCGCTGATAGAAAAAATAATTGAGCCCATTTTGTTTTCAGCAATCTTATTTATTCAACAAGTGCAGAATGGTATAGTGCGCACCATCTGATGTCAGTAATTAATGACTAAATAACCAAAAAATGTGCTTTTTAACGTGGAAGTGATTGATGAAATCTAGCAAATATAACCTTCTCGTCGGTTTCTTTGTAGTTCTTATATTTATGCTATCAAACCTAGTTAGGGCTGATGATACTAACTTAGACGCTACAGACCCCTATGAGAAAATTGAACGTGTGACGGCTGATCTGCTGGTTGTTATTGGCAACCACAAACAGGGATACCCTCAGAATGAAGTCGATTACTTCCAAGCATTAAACGCATTGCTGCACGCCACTGTGGACTTTAAAAGAATCTCTCGTTCAGTCATGGGATCCCACTTCATGAAGGCAACACCCCAGCAGCGTAGCTTGTTTTCTGAGAAATTTCGGCAGGGATTGGTTGAAACCTATGGACGTGGATTAATCAACTATGGCGATGAGGAGATCCTTTTGTTGGATCGCAAGCCTCTAAAAGAGGGCCAGAGAAAGTTAACAGTCAGGCAAGAGATTCGTAGTGACAGTGGTGTTTTTTCTCTGCAATATTCAATGGCGCGCAAAAAGACCGGTGAGTGGATGGTTGTAAATATCATTATCAACGGCATTAATCTTGGCAAAACTTTTCACAGTCAGTTCAATAAGGCAGCGCAAAAATCTGCAGGGGATCTAGATATCGTTATTGCCGAATGGGCCACACAAGCGAGTTAGGTGGAAAAAGTAATGAGTCCAGATGCAGTAAAAGCTCTGCTAAATGAAAAGTTGATGGGTTGCAATATAAGTGTAGAGTCCAATGGCGGTCACTATAATGTGACGGTAGTTGGCGATATATTTGAAGGCAAGCGACCGGTCCAGCGTCAGCAACTGGTCTATAGCGCATTGCGAGATCAGATTGCAGCGGGGGACATCCATGCCGTTAACATGAAGACCTTTACGCCTCAAGAATGGCAGCAAATCCCTTGAGTGAGGAAAAAATTTCTCTCTTTTAATCGAACTAGCCGCAATTTTTTGAAATATTAGATTTTTTCAACGGAAAAGCTAATGGATAAATTGATTATACAGGGGGGTGCTGAGCTTCGCGGTGAAGTGTGGATTTCTGGCTCCAAGAATGCAGCATTACCCATTCTTTTTGCAGCGTTACTTGCAGAGCACCCAGTTACTATAGCAAATCTCCCTCATTTGCACGATATCACTACCACTATCGAGTTGCTTGGCGCTCTGGGTGTGACTGTCAGCATTGATGAGAAGATGCACCTCACTGTGGAGTCTTCAACACTTAATGGTGTTACAGCGCCCTATGATTTAGTGAAGACAATGCGTGCTTCTATTTTGGTTTTGGGACCACTTCTAGGACGATATGGAGAGGCTAATGTGTCTTTTCCCGGCGGCTGTGCTATTGGCACTCGACCTGTCGATCTGCATCTAAAGGGTATAGAGGCACTGGGTGCTGAGGTTGAGGTTGATGAGGGCTATATCAAAGCTCGTTGCGTCGGCCGTTTAAAGGGGGCACATATTAAAATGAATACTGTGTCAGTGGGTGCAACTGAAAACTTAATGATGGCCGCTGTACTGGCTGAGGGTAAAACTGTCATCGACAATGCGGCCCAAGAACCAGAAATAGTTGATCTGGCAAATTGTTTGAATACCTGGGGGGCGAAAATATCTGGCGCCGGGACTGATACGATCACTATTGAAGGTGTAGAGCGTATACTGGGTGGGCATTATAAAGTTATGCCAGACCGCATTGAAACCGGGACCTATTTGGCCGCAGCAGCAGCCACTAGAGGTAAGATTAAAGTCACCAAAACTGACCCCACAGTTCTTGAAGCAGTTTTAGTAAAATTGCAGGAGACGGGCGCATATATAACCACTGGTGAGGACTGGATAGAATTAGATATGCGCGGCAAGCGTCCGACAGCGATTAGCCTCGAGACTGCCCCATATCCAGGTTTTCCGACTGATATGCAGGCGCAACTGACAGCGGTCAATTCGGTCAGTGGGGGATCTGGAAAGATAATGGAAACAATTTTTGAAAATCGTTTGATGCAGGTTCAGGAGTTAAATCGCATGGGTGCTAATATAGCCGTGCAGGGCAATGCTGCCACCGTGAATGGTGTCGAAAGACTTCGTGGTGCACCGGTGATGGCTTCGGATTTGCGGGCCTCAGCTGCATTGGTTATCGCTGGACTGGTCGCATCGGGAGAAACTATCGTAGATCGTATCTATCATATCGATCGCGGGTATGAGTGTATTGAAGAGAAATTGCAATTATTGAATGCTAAAATCAGGCGCGTTCCAGACTAGAGGCTGAAACAGGGTATTATTTATGACTCAGATTACTATGGCTCTGACTAAGGGGCGCATTCTTAGAGAGACACTGCCTCTGTTGAAAGAGGTAAATATTGAGCCTCTCGAAGACATATTTACAAGTCGCAAACTTGTGTTCCCAACCACCTTTGATAATCTCAGGTTGCTGATTTTGCGCGGTGTGGACGTGCCCACCTATGTTCAGTTTGGCGCCGCTGACATGGGAATTACTGGCAAGGACTTACTGCTTGAGCATCAAGGTGATGGATACTATGAACCTCTGGACTTGGGTATAGCTCAATGCAAGCTAATGACAGCGATGCCAATAGGCGCAAAACTGGCAACAGGGCGTGTTCGAGTGGCCACAAAGTATATCAATGTGGCACGAGATTACTATGCCCGACAGGGGCGACAGGTTGATTTAATTAAGCTCTATGGAGCGATGGAATTAGCTCCCGTGCTCGATTTGGCCAATGAGATAGTCGATATAGTCGATACTGGAGGAACGCTTAAGGCCAATGGACTTGAAGCTTGTGACCAGATTGCAGAGATCAGTTCACGGTTGATTGTTAATAAAGCGGCGCTGAAAACCAATCACGCTCAGATTCAAGAAATTATTGGAGCGCTGAGTGATGTGGTCAACGGAGAATCAAATCAATGACTCAGCCATTGATCAATCGACTCACTACTGCTGACAATGATTTTCTACCCAACTTAGATAAATTAATCGCTTGGCACTCAGTGAAAGATTCTACTGTTGATGAATTGGTGGCTGATATTATTCAACAGGTGCAAAATCAGGGTGATAAGGCGCTTGTGTCCCTCACCAATGAGTTTGATCGCCGGTCATGTCAAGATGTTCAAGCACTGTGTTTAGACAGTAATCAATTAAAAGATGCATTGGTCAGTATTGAGTC
The DNA here is from genome assembly GCA_963999835.1 of uncultured Cellvibrionales bacterium. GTDB lineage: Bacteria > Pseudomonadota > Gammaproteobacteria > Pseudomonadales > Porticoccaceae > HTCC2207. The sequence goes on from CAXEWB010000123.1 coordinate 3,800, forward strand.
TGAGACCCGCTCTGCACTGGAGATGGCTGCGGCAAGAATTACAGAGTATCACCAGCGCCAGCTGCAGGAATCATGGCAATATCAACAAGCTGACGGTACCATCTTGGGGCAGCAAATCACGCCCCTAGAGCGGGTCGGTTTGTATGTTCCTGGAGGCAAAGCCAGTTATCCATCATCCGTGCTGATGAACTGTATCCCTGCCCGAGTGGCCGGTGTGGATGAAATCATAATGGCTGTGCCATCTCCCGGTGATGAACTAAGTCCTGCTGTTTTGGCTGCTGCTGGTATTGCTGGTGTAGACAAAGTGTTTACCATTGGTGGAGCTCAAGCAGTTGCTGCTATGGCCTTTGGCACCGAGACTGTGCCAAAGGTAGATAAAATCGTCGGCCCAGGAAATATCTATGTTGCCACTGCCAAACGAATGGTGTTTGGTACGGTGGGTCTCGATATGCTAGCTGGGCCCAGTGAAATACTTATTATCTGTGATGGCAAAACAGATCCTGATTGGATTGCAATGGATCTTTTTTCCCAAGCTGAGCACGATGAAAATGCTCAGTCGATCTTAATTGGATGGGACGACACTTTTTTGGATAATGTCTATCAAAGCATCGCCAAATTGCTACCGCAAATGGAGCGTAGAGACATTATTGCTCAATCCCTAGCGTCCAGAGGAGCACTAATCAAGGTAGCTGACCGAGAAGAAGCAATTATGGTTAGCAACCGTATTGCACCCGAGCACCTGGAATTATCTGTTGATGAACCGCAATCATGGCTGTCAGACATTCGTCATGCAGGGGCGATATTTATGGGGCGCTACACGGCGGAAGCCTTGGGCGATTATTGCGCTGGGCCAAACCATGTATTGCCAACCTCTGCGACTTCAAGATTTTCCTCACCCTTGGGTGTCTATGATTTTCAAAAACGCAGTTCGTTAATACAATGCTCCTCCCAAGGTGCATCAGACTTGGGAAAAGTAGCCTCAGTGTTAGGCAGGGTAGAGTCACTGACTGCTCATGCTCGCTCAGCTGAGTATAGAATTAAAGATAGATTTTTAGAATAATGACTATGAGTAGCTTCTGGAGTGATTTTGTAAAACAGCTTGAGCCCTACACACCTGGGGAACAGCCTGATATTAGCAACATCACCAAATTAAATACCAATGAAAACCCCTATGGACCATCGCCAGCGGTGTTAGAAGCTATTAAAGGGCTTTTAAATGATGATCTGCGCCTGTACCCTTCACCCAATGCTGAAGCGCTGAAACAAACTATTGCCAACTACAATCAGCTAAAGCCTGAACAGGTATTTGTTGGCAATGGTTCCGATGAGGTGCTGGCACATGTTTTTAATGCCTTGCTTAATCATCCCAATAGGGGCCCATTACTGTTTCCTGATATTACCTACAGTTTCTATCCAGTCTTTTGCCGCCTCTATGGCATAGACTTTCAGCAGATTGCCTTAGCTGAGGACTTCAGTATCAACCACGAAGACTACTTTCGTCCCAATAGCGGTATTATTGTTGCCAACCCGAATGCGCCCACAGGAATGTTGTTGGGTCTTGATGCCATTGAATGTTTATTGCAAGAAAATCCCCATAGCGTAGTGGTGATTGATGAGGCTTATGTAGATTTTGCTAGCCATTCAGCTGTTTCACTCATTGATCAATACACGAATCTTTTGGTAGTACAGACTCTCTCTAAATCGCGTTCCCTTGCCGGCATGCGCATAGGTTATGCTATGGGTTCGGCAGAACTAATTGACGGTCTGGAGCGCGTTAAAAATAGTTTTAATTCCTATCCTCTTGGACATCTCCAGCTTGCTGCAGCAGTGGCGGCTTTTAAAGATGAAGAACATTTTCAACAAACCCGTCAGTTGGTAACTGCGCAACGAGAGCATCTAACAACCGAGCTTCAATCTATGAATTTTCAGGTTTTGCCCTCTGAAGCAAATTTCGTTTTTGCTAGCCACCCTCAACAATCAGCAAGCCAGCTAGCTGCTAGCTTGCGGGCTGCGGGTATTGTAATAAGACATTTTGACAAGTCGCGAATTGAGAATTTTGTCAGAATCACAGTCGGCACCCAGTCTCAAAACGACCTGCTTATAAATCGTTTAAGGGGTATTTTAAATACCTAATTTAGAGCTGGGCGCGACCCTGCGATTGCAGTTACATTAATAATTTTATTATTTCTCTGAAGCTGTAATTCAATGGGTTGCCCGGGGACTATTGCAGCGATTTGATTAATGCTCCTTTGGGCATTGGTAACAGCCGTGCCATTAATGGCAGTAACAATATCACCGCGAAGAATACCCGCACTTTCAGCAGGCCCTCCCTTGGATACACCAGTAATAAATAGTCCTGTGGGGAGAGTGGAATTGAATCGCCTTGATAGGGTGGGTGTCAGTTGAGAAGCTTCCAACCCCAGCCAACCCCGAACTACTCTGCCATGCTCGATAATATCACTTAAAACTTTTTGTACTTCATCTATAGGCACTGCAAAACCAATGCCCTCTGAATCGTTGAGGCTAATCTTGGCCGAGTTTATACCGAGTAAATTACCATAGGCATCAATTAAGGCGCCACCGGAATTGCCGGGGTTAATATCAGCATCGGTCTGTATATAGTTCTCAATGGGATTTAGATTAAGGCCGCTGCGCTGGGTAGCGCTAACAATGCCCTGGGTCACAGTTTGTCCCATACCAAAGGGATTGCCGATGGCTAACACAACATCACCTATCTGAATGTGGTTGGGGTTACCTATTGTAATATCTTGTAGGTTGTCAGCTGCGATTTTTAAAACGGCTAAATCTGTCTCAGGGTCTATGCCAACAATGCTGGCAGGTACCTCTCGCCCATCATAGAGAAGAACTAAAATTTCATCTACATTACCCACAATATGGTAACTGGTCACAATGAAGCCCTGTTTATCCATAATGACTCCAGACCCCAGGGATGATGCTTGAATTCTGCGTTGCTGCTGTTCGTAAAGGCGTCTGAAAAAGGGATGGTTTAACAGGGGATGATTATTTTGTCGAGGCAAAGTGCGAGTATAAATGTTAACCACTGACGGCGCGGCTCTCCTTACCGCCTGCGAATAGGACACGGGACCAGATATGCTTGAAGCAACGGGATCTGCACCTATATCACCCAGATTTTCCGAACCATCCGACAGGATGCGTAATTCTGGAAATAGACTAAGTAGTACAGCTGCCACCACTATGCCAGTCAATACAGGTATGACAAAAAAGTCGATTAGTTTCCTAGTGAAATTTCTTTTATTTGACATGCTTTTTACCCGAATGTACTTAGGCTGTAATATATTGACATACTATTGTCTCATCCGATCTGTCATCTGAGCAAATTTGACAGCTTTGGATCTGGTTTGTCTGCTTTGCGGTAGACGAGCGCGATATGACCGATTGATTGGATCAGTTGCGCATTGCAGCTCTGGCAAAGATTTATAATTACTTCTTGTTTGGCAGTTCTATCACCGACAGCTAGCTTAATTTTTATCAACTCATGATCATTCAAGGCACGATCTATTTCCGATAATACATTATCATTGAGACCCTTGCGTGCCACTGTGACTACGGGTTTTAGTTGATGACCCAATTGGCGTAAATATTTTTTGTCTGCAGAGGTGGTTGTCATAATAGAATACCTGTTTAATCGGGATCCTATTTTAGCGAAAAGCAGATTATGGCGAAATCAAAAAATCGAACTTGGATCAAGCAGCATGTTACAGATCCCTATGTTGTTCAGTCGCAACGTGATGGCTATAGATCCAGAGCTAGTTATAAGCTCTTAGAAATTATTGAAAAAGACCGACTAATTCGACCGGGAATGATTGTGGTTGACTTGGGATCTGCGCCAGGGGGCTGGTCTCAAGTGGCGGCAAAATTAGTTGGTCATAATGGAACGGTCCTAGCTGTTGATATCCTGCCAATGAGTTCTATTGCGGGCGTCAATTTTATTCAGGGTGATTTCACAGAAGATGAAACATTACAAACTTTATTAAATGAGATCGGTGGTCAATCTGTAGACCTTGTAATTTCTGATATAGCCCCCAACTTAACTGGAATGAAAGCAGTTGATCAGCCCGCTGTCATCTATTTGGCTGAGTTAGCAGTAGATTTTGCCCAACAAATTCTGAACAAAGACGGTGTCTTTATCGCTAAATTATTTCAAGGTGAGGGATTTGACGAATTTGTGCGTAATACAAGAACATTGTTTAATAGTGTTAGCTTAAAAAAGCCGAATGCATCGAGAGCTAAATCTCGTGAAGTCTATCTGCTGGCTAAAGGGTTGAAACCTAAATAGAGAGGATCTGAGTTTGAGTGATTTTGCAAAGAATTTAATTATTTGGTTGGTACTGGCAGGCATTTTGATGTCAGTGTTTAACAGCTTTGCGCCAAAACCTGAGGTCAACAAAATTGGTTACTCAGAGTTTATTATGGAGGTGCAGAACGATCGTATCGCCAGCATCGCAAATGATGGATTGGTTATTGAAGGTGAGCGGACTGATGGCAGTAAGTTCACTACTGTTATACCTCCTGGTATTCGAGATGAGGGGCTGATCAATGATCTAGTCAATCATAATGTAGAAGTGGTAGGTAAACTCCCTGAATCACCTAGCGTTCTCTCCCAACTCCTTGTGGCAGCTTTCCCTATATTGCTGATCCTCGCTATTTTCATGTTTTTCATGCGTCAAATGCAGGGCGGTGGTGGTAGAGGAGGACCCATGAGTTTTGGCAAGAGTAAAGCCAAACTACTTACTGGTGATCAGATCAAAACTACCTTTGTAGATGTTGCTGGAGTCGATGAAGCTAAAGAGGATGTTGGTGAATTAGTTGAATTTCTGAGTGACCCTAGTAAGTTTCAACGTCTCGGTGGGCGAATACCCAAAGGCGTTCTTATGGTCGGACCGCCAGGGACCGGTAAGACACTTCTAGCTAAGGCTATCGCTGGTGAGGCAAAGGTTCCATTCTTCTCCATTTCAGGCTCTGATTTTGTAGAAATGTTTGTCGGTGTTGGCGCCTCTCGTGTTCGCGATATGTTTGAACAGGCAAAAAAACAGGCCCCCTGTATTATATTTATTGATGAAATCGACGCAGTTGGTCGCCATCGAGGTGGTGGCTATGGTGGGGGTAATGATGAGCGTGAGCAAACCCTAAACCAGTTGCTTGTAGAGATGGACGGATTTGAAGGCAATGAGGGCGTTATAGTGATTGCCGCCACCAACCGACCAGATGTGCTGGATAAAGCCTTACTGCGTCCGGGACGCTTTGATCGACAGGTTTATGTGGGCCTACCCGACATCAGAGGACGTGAGCAGATTCTCAAAGTTCATGCCCGCAAAGTACCCCTAGATGATGCCATTGATTTAAGCATCCTGGCTCGCGGTACGCCCGGTTTCTCTGGCGCGGATCTAGCTAACCTGGTTAATGAAGCGGCTCTATTTTCTGCTCGTGCCAACCGCCGAATGGTTACTATGGAGGAGTTTGAGAAGGCTCGCGATAAAATTATGATGGGTGCTGAAAGGCGCTCTATGGTGATGTCTGAAAAAGAGAAAATCAATACCGCCTACCATGAAGCGGGGCATGCCATTATTGGCCGTCTCGTACCCGAGCATGATCCTGTTCATAAAGTGACCATTATCCCTCGCGGCCGAGCCCTAGGCGTCACACAATATCTTCCCGAAGAAGATAGATACAGC
>CAXEWB010000124.1:0-9293 GCA_963999835.1 uncultured Cellvibrionales bacterium
CTGCTCAATAAAACCGCGCATTGCCTGATATGTAGTTGAATAATTCTGTAAGCCCAGATGTCGTATAATCAAGGGGGTTTCGTGACTCCCACAGGCGTTCATTACAGCACCATTTTTACTATGGAATTGGCTTTTAAATCAGCGAAAATGGCGTCTAGTTGGGGTTTTCCCGTTGCTGTGATAATCACTGTTATTGACTGCCATTTGCCTTTACTACTCTCCCTGCTTGTTATATCCGAGCTATGATAACCCGGCGCATGGGTATCTATAACGCGCAAAATATGTGCTAGCAGTTGTGGTGATGAATCTCCCAACACCTTGATGGGATATTGACAGGGAAATTCGATCTGTGGTTTTTCCTGCTCGTTCAAAAGGCTTATCTCAAGACAGTAATTGCATAAAGAACAATAAAATCCAGTCAAAAAATCTCGAGAATACACCCGCCTGAGAAATATCTTTTTCTGCCACCAGTGGAGCGCTAACAACGGTTTCTCCATTGAGACTAATTTCAAGACGTCCAAGTTCTCTTCCAGCATAGACCGGTGCTTCAATGTCACTATCAATTATAACCGTGGTTTGCAGATTCTTTTGTTGGCCTTTAGGGAGGGTTAAAGTTATCTCATCGGCAACCACCAGATTGACAAAATCTCGCTGCCCATACCAAACAGGAACATTTTCTTTTATGCGTTCACCGGTTGGATAAATGGTCAATGTTTCAAAATGCCTAAAGCCATAGGAGAATAATTTCTGGGTCTGACGAGTTCTAGAATCATCGCTATTCGCTCCTAGTACCACAGAGATTAAACGCATACCTTGGCGTTTTGAAGAGGCCACCAGACAGTAACCAGCCTCTTTGGTATAACCTGTTTTCAAACCATCAACGCTAGTATCACGCCATAGCAATCGATTGCGGTTAGGTTGATTTATGTTGTTGTGCTCAAAATACTTTTTTGCGTAAATAGTGTAGTAGTTTGGATGCTGTTGAATAATCGCTCGTGCAATGAGTGTCAAATCTCTCGCTGAGGTGACCATGCCATCAGCAGGTAGGCCAGTGGCATTGGCATAGAAAGTGTTGGACATACCCAATAGTTCTGCTTGAAAGTTCATATTTTCAGCAAAGACAGCTTCATTGCCACTAATATGTTCTGCTAGCGCTATAGCCGCGTCATTACCAGATTGAATAATCACTCCATGCATAAGATCGAGGATAGATACTTTTGATCTCGGGCTTAAGAACATCGTTGAGCCATCGGTTTTTGCACCACCCAACTTCCACGCATTGTCACTAATTAACACCAAATCAGTCTCTTTAAGACGACCCTCTGCAATTGCCTCAGAGGTGATATAAGTGGTCATCATCTTGGCTAAACTAGCAGGCGGCAGCTTAAGGTCAGCATTTTGTTCAACAATCACATGGCCAGTATCAGCATCAACCAGTATCCATGCTTCTGCATTGAGTCGAGGTGGATCTGGGAGAAATTGCACCGCATAAATCGTGCTAAAAGGACTAAAGCATAGAAGGCAAACAAACGTACAGAGAAACCATTTTTTAAACATAAAAGTAATACCGTGACAGCAAATTTTAGCCACAAAAAAATTGTGCTATTAGTTTAACACCTGCGACTGTTTATGCCCATTGTTCCGATCAAAACTTATTTAGACAAGACCTACTGTTTTACAGTAAATGACTTAACATTGATGTACTGTTTTAGACGTTCTTTATTAGTCCGAAGTTCCTCATCAAGGGCAAAAGGACCTACCCAAACCTTAAATGTCTCATCACTTTCTTTGATCATCACAGGGACTGATAGGGCTTGTAGAATTTGATTGGCTAGTCTTTTCGCCGACTGATGATTTTTATAAGCCCCTGCCTGCAAATAATGACCGCTGTCTGAAGAGGTAGAGTCTTGGGTCGTTTTAGTTGCAGCGACCGCACTCCAAACAGAGCCAGTGGAGGGATCAATAGCCTCGACAGACACCTTGGTTGTGCCCTTTCTAGCAAAACCCAATTTTAAGGCTGCCACATAGGATAGATCTATTATTCTCGCATCGTGAAAAGGACCGCGATCATTGACTCGAACAATAATAGAACGCCTATTTTCGTGGTTCGTTACCCTGACATAGGTTGGAATAGGCAGGGTTTTATGTGCTGCGGTCATGCCATACATATTATATATTTCACCGTTGGAGGTTCTGCGGCCATGGAACTTACTCCCATACCAAGAAGCTATACCAATCTCTCTATAACCTTTGCTTGAACGCATGACATAGTAGGTTTCTCCGAACTGGGTGTATGGACTCTTATTTCCCGCCCTAGTAATGGGTTCTATTTTTGGTACTGCATCGCTTATGCTATTGATATTGACTGGCTGACCGGCTCCGTCCTGCTGAGAGATTACGATAGTTTGCAAGTCACTACAGGACCCCAGTAGTAAAGCAATAATGATCATCCTCAACTGGAAAATACAGCGAGCGATTAAATTTGAGAGGGCTATTGAAAATCTTTTGCTAGGGACGCTAGCAATTTTCAACTGCTTCACAATAACGTCCTCGAATACTGGTACTGAGTTGGTATACCGCCATTGCGTACTTTATTCTGGGATTGTAACGACCGATGACATAGAAATTATGCAGGCCTAACCAATACTCCTCTCCATACTTTCCAGTTAGCAATATTGGAAATGCTTTGTAATCTTCGTCATAGTTTGCAATGGGCTTGTAGCCCTTAGCTTGAAGTTCAGCAATACTCAGTTTGGGACGCCGCAATTTATTTAACTCTTTGCTATCAGGTTTGCCCAGCACAAGGGTCCTAGTAGCCACAGGCTGATCTTTCTTCCAGCCATGTTCGACAAAATAATTGGCGACACTGGCGATCACATCATCGGCATTGTTCCAGATATCTGCCTGACCATCTTGATCGTAATCAACTGCATAATTACGGTAGCTGTTGGGCATAAACTGTCCCCACCCCATCGCACCCGCATAGGAACCCTTTAAGGACATGGGATCTTGATTTTGCTCTCGCGCCAACAAAAACAAATGCTCTAACTGGGTGGTGAAGAATTTCTTACGCGATTCCCTCTTTACATTATAAGTGTAGAAATCAAAGGCCAATGTACTGAGAGCGTCGACCACTCTGTGATCGCCAGTGTTTCGACCATAGTTAGTCTCAATGCCAATGATACTCACTATAATGGCTGGATCTACACCGAATTTTTCTGAGACATCCTTCAGGGTCTGATGGTTGGCTTGCCAAAATTCGATGCCTCGCTCAATGCGAAGCTCAGTGATAAAAATTTTTCTATAGTCGTACCATGTTTTTACTTTCTCTGCTGGCCGACTCATGGCATCAACGATGTTTTTCTGGTACCGAGCTTGGGACATCCAGTTTTGTACTTGCTGTCGCTCAAACCCATGTTCATTGACCATTCGATCAACAAACGGACCCACCTCGGGATGCTGAGCATAATCGGCAGCACAAAATCCGGCAACAGAAGCCCATAGAGCGAATAACACTAGGTGAGAAATTTTTTTCAACGTTCAGTCCTAAGTTGTCTGGGTTCCGTGCTAATAGCCATAAGAATACCAAAACCAAAAAACAGGGTTACAACAGCAGTACCCCCATAGCTAATTAGAGGTAACGGTACACCGACCACAGGTAGTATGCCTGATACCATACACATATTCACGAAAACATAGATAAAAAATGTAAGGCTTATACTGCCAGCAATTAGACGACCAAACTGCGACTGAGCATTTACAGCTATCATCATGCACTGACCAATTAATATGAGATACAGGACAGATAAAACTATTACTCCAACTAGCCCAAATTCTTCAGCTAATACAGCGATAATAAAGTCTGTATGACTTTCAGGCAAAAAATTTAACTGGGACTGGGTACCTTGCGTCCAACCTTTACCCCTTAGACCACCAGAGCCTATGGCCGTAGTTGATTGGATAATATTCCAACCGGCGCCAAATTTATCATCTTCTGGAGACAGTAGAGTGAGCACGCGCTGTTTTTGGTAATCGCGCATCACATATAACCAAAGGACTGGCACGGCTGCCATGGCTGCAAGAGCAGTGGTAATCAGGTAACGTTTTCTTAAACCAGCCAAAAAAAGGACAAAAAAGCCCGAAGCCAAAACTAAAATAGCAGTACCCAAATCTGGCTGCCTGACAATTGCCAACACTGGCACCAGAACCATAAGAAATGCAGCGATCACATGTTTGGGCGATGGCGGTATATAGCGCTTGCCAAGGTAAGCAGAAATCATCAAAGGTACAGCAATCTTGGCCATTTCTGATGGTTGAAAACGGGTAATCCCTAAGTTTAGCCAACGAGTTGCTCCCTTGACTTCGATACCAAAGATCAATACGGCTCCCAGTGAAAGTATCGCAGCTATATACAGAAAAACGGCCCAGCGCTCCCAGAAGCGTACCGGGAATTGAGCTGCCGCCAACATCCCCAACAGGCCAACAAACATAATAATTGCCTGTCTTTTTACATAGAACATACTCTGCTCACTGGCACTGTAAAGAACAAATAAACCTACAGCACAGAGTGATAAAAGGGTGATCAAAAGAGCAATATCTATATGAAAACGGTTGGGACGTTTCTCGCTGGCCGATGAATCTAGGCGTCTGACAAAATCATATTGTTGCATCGGTTAGTTTGCCCCCATGTCAGCACCTTGAGATAGCGCATAAGGATTGCTGTCGACAGTCTGCTCCTGCACGGTTTGATTAGTCATATAAGCATCAATCACATTGCGAGCAATGGGTGCCGCCGTCAAACTGCCATGTTCGCCATTTTCGACGATAAGGCCGACGGCTATCTTCGGGTCATTGGCTGGAGCGAAGGCTACAAATAGCGCATGATCCCACTTTCTCTCATCAATTTTTGAGGAATCATACTCCTCTTCTTCATTAATACTAATCACCTGAGCAGTGCCCGTCTTACCTGCTATTTTGTAGTTCAAACCCTGACTGATACCAACCGCTGTACCATGACTGGAATGTACAACATCTTCCATTGCTTGATGCACATAGTCCCAGTATTTGTTGTCAATCTGAATAGTCTCTCCCGTTTTCTGTATCTCTACTTCTTTACCATTTATTGCTTTCAATAGTCTTGGTGTGACAGGCTTTCCTCGCGATGCAATTCGGGCGGTCATCACAGCCAACTGAAGTGGCGTAGTCAGCATGAATCCCTGACCAATACTCATATTGATCGTATCTCCATCAAACCAGCTCTCATTTCGATATTTTAGCTTCCACTGTCTTGTAGGCATAATACCCTTCTGCTCACCATAAAGATCTATGCCTGTTCTCTCCCCCAAACTAAATTTAGCGCTGTCTTTGGCCAGTAGATCAATACCAATCTTTACGCCAATGGTATAAAAGAATACATCGCAGGACTCGATAATCGCCTCAGCGAGATCAACACCAATGCCATGGCCACCACGATCGGAGTTGTGATCACGCCAGGGACGCTCGATACCCTCCATATAGAAGTAACCCGGATCATCAATAGCAAAGTCAAGATCAAAAATATCATTTTGTAAGCCAATCAAACCAAACAGTGGCTTGAGAGTAGACCCAGGGGGGTACTGACCACGCAGAGCGCGATTAAATAAAGGTTTATCGGGAGAACTGATTAATTTGTCGTACTCTTTTTGGCTTATGCCAGAAACAAAAGGATTTGGATCATAGGTTGGTGTACTCACCATACTGAGTATGCCACCCGACTTAATATCTATAGCAACCAGAGCGCCCCGAGTGCCCTCCAGAGCATCTTGAGCCACTGTCTGCAGGCGACTATCTATATACAGGGTAAGATCATTACCCGCAACAGGGTCTGTTTTATCAAGAACACGCGTCACTCGACCACGCGCATTAGTTTCCACTTGCTCTGTTCCCAAACGACCTAACAAATGGTTTTCATAAAACTTCTCTAAGCCAATTTTGCCTATAAAATCGATCCCTCTGTACTGGTTAAGATCTATAATGTCGCGCTCGCGCTCATTAATTCGTCCCATATAGCCCACTACATGGGCAAAGAGGTCCCGACTGGGGTAGTAACGAGTCAGTTGTGCACTGACCTCTGCACCTACCAGCATGTGACCATTAACTGCCAAAATGGCTCGTTCTCTTTCAGTTAAATTGTACTTCAAAGGAAACAGCTCAAAAGATTTATTGCGTTTAAATTGTTTCTCAAAACGGGATAAATCACGCTCTGAAATGGTTATAAGGGAACCCAGCTTATCTACTAGCTCATCTACGGCTTGGGTGTGATCGGCAATAATATTCAGTGTAAATGTAGGACGATTATCAGCTAAAAGCTGACCGTTGCGATCAAAAATTAATCCGCGTGTCGGTGGTACAGATCTGATATGGATTCGGTTGTTATTTGAGTTAGTGATGTAGTCTTGGTGTTTGACGATCTGTAAATCAAAATAGCGGTATAGCATTATCGAAGACAACAGCAACACAATGACCAAGGCCACCGACAGCCTCAGGACAAAGATTTTTTTCTCTCTGTTTGGATCTGAAATGGCTGAGTCTTGCAACATCCTAATAACCTAATTATCTAACTTCGATGATAGGGATGATTAGTATTGATTGTCCATGCTCTGTAAAGTTGCTCCATAACTATAATGCGTACCATTGGATGAGGAAGGGTCAAATCTGAAACAGACCACCTCATATTGGCGCGCGCCATACAATCCGCGGACATCCCATCTGGGCCACCGATCAGCAGACATAGATTTTGCCCACTCATTTGCCATTTCTCAAGCTTAATAGCCAGTCCTTCAGTTGATTGAGATTTACCCCGCACATCAAGCGCAACAACAAAATCATGCTCATGGATACTTTTAAGTAGCGCTCGACCTTGGTTTTCCATAGGCTCAGAGGATGGATTTCTACCTCGGATATTAATCGGCACTTCAGTCAACTCCACCTTTAGCTCTGGGGGCATGCGCTTGGCATATTCGCTGAATCCGCTATCTACCCAGTCAGGCATTTTTGTACCAACAGCAAGAAGTTTGATTTTCACAAGGGATTACCCACTTTCACCATCGCGGCTACCCCATAGACTAGCATTGGCGGGATTTTCTTCAGGCGCATCGCTAGGCCGAACCGACCACAAGCGCTCAAGATCATAAAATTCGCGAGTCGCTGGCAACATGATATGGACAATAATTTCGCCAAAATCAACAAGAATCCATTCAGCGCTATTTTCACCTTCAATACCCAATAAATTGAAACCAGCAGCCTTGGCATCCACAACCACACTGTTTGCCAGTGCTTTAACCTGACGATTTGAATTGCCCGTAGCGACGATCATGGTATCCATAATACCTGTCAACTCACGGACATCAATTGAAGTGATGTCAATAGCCTTTATATCCTCTAGGGCATTGATCACAATATTTTTTAACGCCTTTGTCATAGCAATTATTCACTTATAAAGCTGATGCTGTTTTATATAATCCACCACAGCATCTGGTGTCATTGAAGAAATTGATTCGCCACGTTTAATAGTTTCGCGTATGGCTGTAGAAGATAGCTCTAGCATCATAAGATCACAAAAATATATATGCCCGTGCGAGGTTTTTTTTACCTCAGTTAAATTATCCAGGCGGTGCCTATCAATCCAGTTTGCAAGATTACCCTTCTCCGGCTGCGCCCAACCCGGTCTTGGCGAGACAGCTATATGACAGTAATTTAATAGTTCCTGCCAACGCTGCCAAGTGTCTATAGTTGACAGCACATCCATACCCAGACACAAAAACAGCGGAACTGACTCGCTAACATCCTCTCGCACCAATTTTAATGTATCAATGGTATAGCTTGGCCCAGCCCTATTTAACTCAAGGTCATCTGACATTAAAACGGACTGATTGGCGAGTGCTAAGCGCAGCATGGCCAGGCGCTGTTTTGCACCAACTTCCGGCACCTCCCGATGAGGGGGAATACTACAGGGAAGAAGACGCATCTGCTCCACCTGTAATAGATCAGCCATCTCTTCGGCGATTTTCAAATGACCCAAATGCACTGGGTTAAATGTACCGCCAAACAAAGCTATGGACATTCTACTGACGAATTTGCCCATCACCCAGTACAACCCACTTCTGGCTGGTCAGCCCCTCCAAACCCACGGGACCTCGGGCATGAATTTTATCGGTTGAGATGCCAATCTCAGCACCTAAACCGTATTCAAAGCCATCGGCGAAACGCGTTGACGCATTGACCATTACCGAACTGGAATCCACTTCAGTAATAAACCTCTGACCGCGATTAGTATCTTCAGTGACGATTGATTCGGTATGACCAGAGCCATAGCGATTGATATGTTCAATCGCTTCCTCAATACCAGAGACAATTTTTACTGCCAATACAGGGGCTAAATATTCCTGATACCAATCTTCCTCTGTGGCTTTATTAAGGCCCGATACAATGGCACAGGATTTAGCACAACCGCGCAACTCAACCTGCTTCTGAGCATAGATTGATGCCAACTCTGGCAATAGGGTTTGAGCCAATGACTCATCGATTAACAGTGACTCCATGGCATTACATACCCCATAGCGGTGGGTCTTGGCATTCACAGCAATAGCTACAGCTTTGTCTCTATCTGCTTCACCGTCAATATACACATGGCAGTTACCGTCTAAGTGCTTAATAACAGGCATCCGAGCATCCGAACTAATGCGTTCAATCAGACTTTTACCACCTCTCGGCACTATGACATCCACATGCTCAGTCATGGTAATTAATTCACCCACGGCAGCACGATCAGTGGTGGCTACCACCTGCACCGCAGACTCTGGCAGTCCGGCATCAACCAACCCCTGAGAGATGCAACGGGCAATGGCTTGATTGGACTCAATCGCCTCGCTGCCACCGCGCAAAATGGTGGCATTGCCAGACTTTAAACAAAGACTGGCTGCATCGATGGTTACATTAGGTCGCGACTCATAAATAATGCCCACTACACCCAGAGGCACACGCATCTTACTCAGCTTAATACCACTGGGCCTAATACCTAAATCGGTCATTTCACCCACTGGATCGGGTAACGCCACCACTTGGGCTAGACCCTCAATCATGCCATCAATACGCTCATTGTTGAGCTCAAGGCGATCCAAGAGCGCCGCATCCAAGCCATTTTCACGGCCTTTATCCATATCGATTTGATTGACCTGTATAAGGCTATCGCGCTGTTGCGCAAGACCGTCAGCAATGGCTTTTAGGGCATTATTTTTGATCTCTGTGGAACTGGC
>CAXEWB010000125.1:0-3857 GCA_963999835.1 uncultured Cellvibrionales bacterium
ATAACATGGCCGCAGTACAACATTACTAAGATCAGACCAGGTACAATAGCACCGATAAATAAATCGCCTATGGAAACCGTTTTAGGATTAAAAATACCCATATTGAGCTGAGCCTGCTGATAGGCGCTAGAAAGGGTATCGCCCAGAAGAACTAGAGCAATGGATGGCGGTATAATCTGACCCAAAGTGCCGGTAGCAGCGATTATCCCCGTGGCCTGAGCGGGCGCATAGCCACGTTTTAGCATAGTGGGCAGTGACATCAGGCCCATAGTGACAACAGTCGCACCTACTATACCGGTGCTGGCCGCAAGAAGTGCCCCAACTATGACTACCGAGACCCCCAAACCACTGCGAAATCTGCCAAACAGATCAGCCATACTACTGAGTAAGTCTTCTGCGAGACGGGATTTTTCAAGCATAATCCCCATAAAGACAAATAACGGCACCGCAATAAGTGTGGTGTTTTCCATAATGCCAAAGAGACGATTGGGTAGCGCTTGTAGAAAAGCAGGGTCAAATACACCCGTCAGGGTACCTACTGTAGCGAATACAATAGCTGTTCCAGCCAGAGAGAAGGCCACGGGATAACCAGCCAGCAGTACAAGGCAGACGGTTAGGAACATAATGAAGGGGATCAATTCAAGCATCATAAACTCGGTTGAGTCTCTGTAGGTTCAGCATGAGCTGACTTGTCCCTGAGAATTAAGATGCTGTTAAGCATATCTGCTATGCCCTGTATACCCAGAGTCACTGGCATAATAATCATTAACGTTTTTAATAGATAAATTGCCGCAATACCCTCATTTTCTGAGGAGGCCTCCAAAATAGCCCAGCTGGCCAGCACATAGTCCCAACTACTCACAAAAATGAGTATACAAAAAGGCAGTAACAGCAGGATACCACCGACCAGATCAACCAATGCTTTAGTGGCTGGTGAATAATTTCGGTAGAAAATATCCACGCTTACATGGGCTCTACGCTTTAGCGCAAAAGATAAACCCAGCATAAAGACCAAGGCATGCAGATAGGTGACCGCTTCTTGCAACGCAATAGATCCGAACCCAAGAAAGTATCGACCCACCACAATGGCCACCATCAAGACCACCATGGCCATGATCAGCCAGGACAGTGCGCGTCCTGTTGCCTCGGTGATTCGGTCAATGGCGTTAATTATTGGTATATTCATTACGGCATTTAAGGCTTCATTTGGATAGCGCAGAGTATACACTTAGAGTTGAGGGCTAGATAGCAAAGTTACATTGGAAATATAGATCAAATTATTGCTAAAGGTTTATATGTAGCTGTCGATTAATAAGTCGAGGAGTGCTTAATTTACCTAGGCAATTCCTTGAATTTTGGGTCAGAATTTAGGTCTGGCCCCAGAGAAAATGGTATGAGAGATGTCAGGTAACGAAATTAACATTAAGACTGTGGCTGCACCTACAGCAGTGCAGCAGAAGCCAACGGCACCAACAGGCGCTAAGTCTTCCAATGCCCAGCCATTAAGCCCTGCAGAGAGTACTCCAAAAACAAGTATTCAGGACGTCAGCCGAGTTGCCGCCGCACGCAAGGACGAGTCACTTCAACAGATTAATGAGACCCTCAAACTGTTGGATGATGCCATTGAGGCGCTTAACGAAGCGGTTAAAAAAGTACCCACTAGCCTACATTTTTCAGTTGACGATACCTCCAAGCGCTTTGTGATTCATGTAACGGACACCAATACTGGTGAAGTCATTCGCAAAGTGCCTGGGGATGCAATATTGCGTGTTGCCAGACAGATCGAGTCACTCAAAGGGATACTATTTGACGACAGGTTTTAATGTCTCATCCTAAATCTGTTTTAGGGTCAATCACAACAACTCTGCTCGAGAGTTGGCTTGCCAGTTTCTTGCCGGAGCGGCAAAAATAGTGGCAAATAACTGCCACTTGTGCGGCAAGTGGTGACTTTTTCTGCTCCAGAAATAATCTAACTTATTGATATAATTAAATTTATTTTTTCTAATCAGCTTTTTTCCGAAAGTTGGCATCGCTTTTGCAAGTTCTTAACTGTAACCAGTCCGTTGGGCATTAGCTCAGTGATTGGTTATGGACGAATGCTAGATGTAAAACTTTTTAAATCAATGCCTAGGGATTGGCAACCGCGCGTAACTCGCGGCCTAATGGTTTAAAAACAATCCTGGGGTTCTTTTAACTCAGGTGCATAACTTAAATGAAGAATGAGGAATTAAAAATGGCTACTATTAATACCAATATTGCGGCGACGATGACCACAAATGCGCTATCGAGAAATGACCGGGATATGGCTGCCACCATGGAGCGACTATCAACAGGCAAGAGCATTAATTCTGCCAAAGATGATGCTGCCGGTCTAGCCGTCTCTTCAAGAATGACTGCACAGATCAGAGGTCTTGATCAAGCAGCACAAAATGCAAACGATGCGATCAGTATGATTCAAACTGCAGATGGAGCCTCTATCGAGATTGGCAATATGATGCAGCGCATGCGTGAGCTAGCGGTTCAAGCGTCTAATGGTACAGTGACTTCTACTGACCAGAGCAGCTTGAATTTAGAATTTGTGCAACTGCGAACAGAAATCGAGCGCATTGCTAACCAAACACAGTGGAACGGTGAAAACGTACTAGACGGTAGCGCCGGAACTTCCAGCAATGGCACAGCCGTATTCCAAGTCGGTGGTAATTCGCTGCAAACAATGAGCGTCTCTTTTGGCGATTGGAATCTAAATGCCTCTGCTAATAATGTGGCAGGGGTACAAGCAGTCTATAATATGACTATTACCGATACTCAAGTAGCTGCATTAGCAGGCAACTTTGTCATCAGCGATGGTCAGAATACTGTGACTCTTGATGCTGCTACTGTAGCTCCATTAACCACAGTTGCTGGTCTCGCCGCCGCCATTGAAGCAGATGGTTCTTTAACTCGCCTGACCGCGTCTGATGGATCTGGAAAATTAACCCTGACCTATGATAATGCCGAGGTTGTAACGGTCCCACCAACCATCAGTGAAAATGGCACAGCGAAAACAGTTACCGAAACTACAGCAGGCGTTACTGCTTTATACGGTGTTTATGGTACTGATATCTCTGCCATTAAAATTGATACTGACGCAGATGCCAGTGCAGCAATTGCTTCGTTGGATACTGCAATTAATGGCATTAATGCACAGCGCGCCATATTCGGTGCAGGCATGAATCGCCTTGAGTACGCGATTGATAACCTGACCAATGTCTCGCAAAATGCAGCGGCTTCTCGCAGCCGTATTGAAGATGCTGATTATGCTAAAGAAACCACAGAGCTGGCTCGCACACAGATTATTCAGCAAGCGGGCACTGCCATGCTAACGCAGGCTAATCAGCAAAATCAGTCGGTATTAGCACTACTTAAGGGCTGAGGCTGATACTATGAGCACCGCTACTAGTTACTAGCTAGTAGTAAAGTTATGCACTGTTACACAGAAGCCCCCCAGCCAGGGGCTTTTGTGCTGATGGTGGTTTAGTAATTTATGCGTTTTCAGTCCGCCAGCGGCAGGTATTAGCTAAAAGATACTATTCGCATTACCGCTTTTCTTTTTCTCTGTAAGTTTTGCGCAAACAATCCCAAAGTGAAATGTTCTCAAGTATTAATAACTCGTGTCGATTTAAATAGAGTAAACGTGATCAATAGCTAAACTTGGTCATCTTTTTACTATTTTATCAACAGAGGATTTTTACAATGGCTGTTATTAATACCAATGTTGCCGCTACCCTTACGGCAAATGCATTGACAAAAAACGACCGCGACATGACTCAAACTATGGAGCGCCTATCAACGGGCAAACGAATTAACTCTGCTTCAGA
>CAXEWB010000126.1:0-17704 GCA_963999835.1 uncultured Cellvibrionales bacterium
CGAGAGCATTGGCTTTTCCCAGGCAGCCTGTGGACCCCTTGTCCGCTCAAGTTATCACGCGGATAAGCAGGCCCGTGGAGAGCAAATAAGCTAATCGTGCTGCTTGCACTACTCCCTTGGTGTTAGGCCAGTCCACTGTTTGAATACGCCAGTCAATGAACGAGATTCACCAACGCCAACCAACACTACGACTTGCTCCACAAACAGTTTTTCTTCAACAAGTTTTGTACTGCCATTCTGTGGCGCAGATATTGATTTCAGGCCTCAAGAACCCTACTGTGATCAAGATCCTACTGGTGGAACTAGAAAAAGCTGTGTTAAAAGGCGATATTCCACCGACAGTGGCCGCTGAGCGTTTAATTTCACATTACAAAGGCCATTACAAAAATCAGTAATTGTCTTATAATAATCCGCAAAAATTAGATAATGGTTTTGCATGATGAAAAATGACCACCACAGTGATAATTTGACGGCACTCCAACAAGCCAATAAAAGCTATGCTGATGATTTTCAGTTATCACAACTCCAATCTGCCCCCTCTAAACATATCGCAATTTTGACCTGTATGGACTGCCGTATGGACCCCAATAAGATGGTTGGTCTTAAAGAGGGCGAGGCACATGTTATTCGCAATGCGGGTGGGCGTGCCACTGACGACGCTATCCGTTCATTAATTATCTCGCATAAATTTTTGGGTACATTGGAATGGTTTGTGATTCAACATACTCAGTGTGGAATGCATTCTGTAAGCGAACCAAAAATTGCCGAGCTACTGGCTGAAGATCTTGAGACGGCAGTTTATCAAGACGGACAGTGGCATAACCCTCAGCGCCAGCACACGGATAACACTAAGCCGGGCTCGGATCTGGGTAAAACGATCAACTGGTATACCTTCACTGATCTTGAAGCCAGTGTTCTGGGTGATATTGAGTTGATTAAACATCATCCGTTAGTGCCCAGTCATATTAAGATCTACGGTTTTATTTATGATGTTAACAGTGGCGTTCTGATCCCAGTCAGCCCATAAAACAAACAGAACTTTATCTGTAGCATCTACAAATAGAGCTCCTGGCAATAATGAGAAAATTTGGACCCGGTCTTTTAGTGACGGCAGCCTTTATTGGTCCAGGTAGTGTAGCGACTGCCAGTGCAGCAGGTGCTAACTTCGGTTTTGTTTTGCTATGGGCTCTGCTGTTCTCGGTAATTGCTACTATTGTGCTTCAGGAAATGGCCTCGCGGCTGGGACTAGTCTCTGCCAGTGGACTCAGTCAGGCCCTACGCACCACCTTTAAAAACCCACTTCTAAGTCGCACAGCAGTTATTCTGGTGATAGCAGCCATAGGTATAGGCAACGCTGCCTATGAGGCGGGTAATATTTCTGGTGCTGCACTTGGTTTGCACGCTTTGACCGCTTTACCTCAAGGCCTATGCGCCCTGTTGATTGGTTGTCTGGGGGCAGTATTACTAGGTACTGGCGCCTTTAGATTACTCGAGCCAATTTTGATAGTGCTAGTGCTAATGATGAGCGCACTATTTGTCATGACGATGTTGAGTGTAGAGATTGATTTTTCTGTCCTGTTGTCTGGTCTGTTTACACCACATATCCCTGTGGGTTCGACATTAACAGTGATCGCTCTAATTGGCACCACTGTGGTTCCCTATAATCTTTTCCTTCACGCCAGTCTGGTGCAGGAAAAATGGCGTGGCGTGCACACTGAACGAGCCCTTGCAGAGTCGCGCACTGATACGGTGGTATCCATTGGTCTTGGTGGGCTGATTACACTGGCTATCATGAGCACCAGTGCCGTTGCCTTTTTTAACAGTGATACGCCGTTTTCAGCCACCTCTCTGGCAACTCAGTTGGAGCCAGTTCTTGGAAGCTCAGCCAACACTTTCTTTGCTCTCGGACTGTTTGCAGCTGGATTGACCAGTGCCATCACTGCACCTCTGGCGGCTGCCTATGCTGTGAGTGGCGCACTGAATTGGCCAACCGAATATAGTGACAGAGGTTTTCGTAGTATCTGCATGATGGTGCTTTTAGTAGGGACTATTTTTGCGGTACTGGGAAGCAAACCCATAGCGGCGATTCTATTTGCTCAAGCCACCAACGGATTACTTCTGCCTGTGACGGCAATTTTTTTAATTATTATTGTCAATAGAAAGGATCTTTTGGGTGACTACCGCAATGGATTAGTGAGCAATATGTTGGGGGCATTGGTAGTAGCCAGCGTTACTGGGCTAGGCCTGTTTAACCTTGTGCGGCTGTTCTTTTAAGTTGTTTAGAAGGGCATGTTCTTCGAGCATTTAACCTTATCGCTGATGCTGTTTTAAAGCGATCGATCAAATAATAAGAGACTATCTCTTTGAGATCTCATAGAGATGCCTTACAAAAAAAGCGACCATTTGACCGCTTTTTGATTAACTCAATTTTGAGATTATCCGCATTTAGAATCACCGCAATTTAGGCATGTCATACAGCCGTCCATCAAAATAACTGCCTTAACACTGCATTTGCTACATACCTCAGCATTAGCTGGAAACTCACTAGGCGCGTCTTCTGGTGTAGCTGCTTTGCCCTCAAATTCAGCGCGCTTTTCTTCCATTATCTTTTTTTGATGTTCTGGTATTTCAGTCTTTTGCAACATACCTATTTTTTGCAGGTGATCCTCAATCGCCCAGCCGATTTCGGCTACTAGCGAGGGCATAAACCGACCGCCAGATTTAAAGTAACCACCCTGAGGGTCAAACACTGCCTTAAGCTCTTCCACAAGGAAAGTACAGTCTCCGCCTTTACGGAACACTGCCGATATAACTCGGGTTAGGGCGACAATCCACTGGAAATGATCCATATTTTTAGAGTTAATAAATACCTCAAAAGGACGTCTCAGTTCGTGATCAGTGCCCTCATTTAGCACAATATCATTGATAGTCAGGTAAAGCGCGTGATCCGAGAGGGGTGTCTTTATTTTATAGGTACTGCCAGCCAGTGCCTCAGGACGCGACACCTTCTCATGCATCTGGATTATGTTGCCACCTGCCTCTGCTTGCGCCACCTCTGTTTCGGGCGCTTTCTCTTCTGTACCCACTTTGTAAGCTACAATTTTTTGGCTGATTTTTTTAGTCATTTTGTTCCTCTTACTATTCCTCTTACTGTTCCTTTTGGTGGGCTAGGCTAAAACTTTCCGTAATAACCTTCTTTAAGTGCGTCAAACAGATTAGCTGCTGTATGCACTTCGCCGTCATATTCAACCTCTTCATTACCTTTGAAATCTACGGTTGAACCATCCTCAAGAGTAAAGCTGTACGTGGTGTTTTCCAGATCGCTTTCCTTCACCAGAACACCTTGGAATGCCTCTGGATTGAAGCGGAAGGTTGTGCACCCTTTAAGACCCTTTTCTGCCGCATAGAGATAGATATCCTTAAAGTCATCGTAGTCACATTCGGTGGGGACATTGATGGTCTTAGATATGGAGGAGTCCACCCACTTTTGTGCTGCCGCCTGAATATCTACATGAGCTTTGGGCTCAATGGTTTCCGAGCTGACAAAGTAATCGGGTAGAGTCTCATCCTCTGCCTCACTAAATGGCATGGCTTTAGGATTAACCATAGTGCGATAGGCCAGCAGTTCGTAGGAGAACACATCCACCTTTTCTTTGGACTTTTTGCCCTCACGGATCACATTTCGTGAGTAGTGATGGGCAAAGCTGGGCTCAATGCCATTACTGACATTATTAGCCAGTGATAGAGAGATGGTACCGGTTGGTGCAATAGAACTGTGATGGCTGAATCGGCAGCCCTCTTCGACAATAGAGTCGACTAGCTCTGGCGCTACCGCAGAAATATTCTGCATATAGCGGCTGTATTTACCCATCAGAACCTTGCCTTTCAGCTTATCGCCCACCTTGATGCCATCCTTCGCGAGATCGGGCTGTTTAAATAGCATGGTGGCGGTGACTTCAAAATCATCTTCCATAATGGGCGCTGGGCCCTTCTCGCGCGCTAGGTCAAGACCACTTTCAAGGCCAGATACCGCCATTTCCTTGGCCACTCTCTCGGTAAACTCGATAGAGTTTTTGTCACCGTATTTCATGCATAGCATGGTGATGGTTGAACCCAATCCGAGAAAGCCCATACCGTGGCGACGCTTGTATTGAATTTCATCGCGCTGGCCGTCTAGGGGCAAGCCGTTGATCTCTACTACATTGTCGAGCATGCGAGTAAATACTTTAACCACTTCTCGGTACTGCTCCCAGTCAAACTCAGCCTCCGAAGTAAAGGGGTTGCGCACAAACTTGGTCAAGTTAACCGACCCTAAGAGACAGCTACCGTAAGGTGGTAAGGGCTGTTCTCCACAGGGGTTAGTGGCGCGAATATCTTCACAGAACCAGTTGTTATTACTCTTATTAACCTGATCAATCAAAATAAATCCTGGTTCAGCGTAGTCATAGGTGGAAGACATGATAGCGTTCCACAATTTTTGTGCTCGAATGGTTTCATAAACGCGACAGGCTACCAAACCATTGTCATTGGTGACGTAATTGTCTGTAGTAGGGAAGGGTTTCCAAACTACATCATCACCCTCGAGGTCTAGGCCATCTTCAATCTCTTTGGCACTGATGGGGAAGGTCAACTGCCAGTCACCATCATTGCGAACTGCATCAATAAATTCTTCCGTGATCAACAGCGAAAGGTTAAACTGGCGCAGGCGACCATCTTCTCTTTTTGCCTTCACAAAGTCGAAAACATCGGGGTGGCTGACATCAAAGGTCGCCATTTGCGCTCCACGGCGTCCACCGGCCGATGACACGGTGAAGCACATCTTGTCGTAGATATCCATAAACGACAGTGGGCCTGAAGTATAGGCTCCAGCGCCAGACACATAGGCACCTTTGGGTCGCAGGGTGGAGAATTCATAACCGATGCCACAACCGGCTTTTAAGGTTAAGCCCGCCTCAAGATTGCGTTCAAGTATGCCTACCATGGAGTCGGGCACAATGCCGGACACAGTGCAGTTAATGGTAGAGGTGGCCGGTTTATAGGCCTGAGCACCGGCATTTGAGATAATTCGCCCAGCGGGTATGGCACCCTGCTGCAGTGCCCACAGGAACTTTTCTTGCCATTGTTTGCGCTTTGATTTTGCTTCCACTTCGGAAAGAGCCTTGGCTACTCGCAGATAGGTAGCTTCAATATCTTGGTCGACCGGATTTTCTTGTTTGTCCTTTAATCTGTACTTCTTATCCCATATATCTATGGAGGCTTCTTGCATTTCAATTTCTTGAGAGGTGTTGATTGGTTTAACCGTCTTTAATCTGGTTGCGCTCATTACTTACCCTTACTCTTTGCTGGTTTCTCTTAATTCAAGATTACATATTAGGAGTGCGCATATTCCTTTGCTTTACCTTTCCCCGTCGATTAGCAAGACCGCTTTTATACGGCGGCATCGATTGCTTTTGCTCAGTTGTTTTGACCGAAACAGAGTACGATTCTATCCTACATTTTGTGTTATGCAAGCACCAATACACTATATATTGTGTTTTTTTTTCAAACAGAGGTTGTGTGTATCTGCTAAGCCATTGAAAAACTTGTGGATAAATATGCTGAAACCACTTATTACACCGGCTTCGTATAAAGGATGACCATTGTGCATAAATTGGTCATGAGACACTGACAATGGGCGTCTGTATTGTGTCAGTGAGGCGACTTAGCTAAAATATTGCTAATACTATTATCATCATACAGCTATAAATTCTATAGATACCGGTTTCTGGTTTTAACCCCGCACGCTATTGAGGTTTTTAATGGATATTTTTGATTTCTCCGACGGTCGAGAGGGCTACTATGGAGAGTACGGCGGTGTTTTTCTGCCCGAGATCTTACATGCTACGATAGAAGAGTTACTTGCTTGCTTTCGCGAATGCAAGGCCGATCCAAAATTCTGGCAGGATTATGTTGCGCTTTTACAGAATTATTCGGGTCGACCCACCCCTTTAACCTATCTAGAAAACCTTAGTCGAGAGTTGGGAGGTGCCCAGATCTACGCCAAGCGCGATGATCTCAATCACACCGGCTCCCACAAAGTAAATAATGTCATGGGTCAAGGGCTATTGACCCAGCGCCTAGGCAAAACGCGAGTGATTGCGGAAACTGGTGCCGGTCAACACGGGTTTGCAACAGCTACGATGGCAGCGCGCTTTGGCTTTGAGTGCAAAATCTATATGGGTGCGGGCGATGTGGCGCGTCAAAGGCCTAATGTATTCTGGATGGAAAACCTAGGTGCTGAAGTAATCGCGGTTGAAGACGGTCAGAAGACCCTCAAAGACGCCGTCAATGAGTGTATGCGCGATTGGGTGACTAATATGGCAGATACTCACTATATTTTGGGAACTGCCTGTGGCCCTCACCCTTTCCCTGAAATGGTCAGTTGGTTTCAATCAATTATTGGCCTAGAGGCACGCGAGCAGATTATTGCTCAGACAGGTCGCCTTCCAGATCGGGTCTATGCCTGTGTTGGCGGCGGCTCTAATGCAATGGGTTTATTCCAAGGATTCTTTGATGAGCCAAATACTGAGTTAATTGGCTGTGAGGCTGGCGGTCAAGGTGTAGGATCTTACATGCACTCAGCGCGATTGGCCTATGATGATGCCAGTGTGGGGGTGGCGCAGGGCTATAAAACCTACTTTTTGCAGAACGAGCAGGGCAATATGAGTGAGACTCATTCGGTTGCTGCTGGCCTCGACTATATTGGTGTGAATCCAATCTTCTCCCATCTTTATGATCAAGGTAAGGTGCGTTTTGAAGCCGCCACCGACGCTGAGGTAAAAGAGACTCTGAAACTGACCATGCGGACTGAGGGCCTTATTCCAGCCCTTGAGAGTACTCATGGTTTCGTAGTGGCACTTAAAGAGGCTCGGACAATGTCTAAGGATCAAATCGTAATAGTTAATATGTCGGGTCGCGGTGATAAAGA
This sequence comes from uncultured Cellvibrionales bacterium, assembly GCA_963999835.1. Taxonomy (GTDB): domain Bacteria; phylum Pseudomonadota; class Gammaproteobacteria; order Pseudomonadales; family Porticoccaceae; genus HTCC2207. Next base: position 6,968 of record CAXEWB010000126.1, read on the forward strand.
TATCTTCACCATTGCCGATGCTTTAGATGATGCCAAGTGGAAAGATTTTATTGGCGGCAAGGCCGATCAATACCGCAAGGAGAAAAACTGATGAGTCTGGCGTCTTTTATTGCCGAGAGAAAACAGACTAAAGATCTCCTCGTAATGGCCCATGTTGTATGCGGTTACCCATCATTTGAGGACAATCTTAAAGCGCTGGAGATTATGGCCGAGGCTGGTGTGGATTTGGTGGAACTACAGTTTCCCTTCTCTGAACCCAGTGCCGATGGCCCCCTATTCGTTAAAGCCAACGAACAGTCCCTTAAGTCTGGCACCACCGTTGATCAATGTTTTGAACTGATGGCGCAGGCCAGTGCATGCTTCCCTTTTAAGCTATTAATGATGGGCTACTACAACACGGTCTTTAAAATGGGCGAAGATGTATTTGTGCGGCGTTTAAAAGAGGCTGGTGGCGTGGGTTATATTCTTCCTGATCTTCCCATTGAGGAATCGGCTAATTTACACCATTTGTCGGAACAAGCTGGCATTGAACCTATTATTCTTATGACACCCACTAGCAGTGAAAAGCGTTTGGCTGAACTGGGTGCCGCCAGTCGCGGCATGGTGTATGCGGTGGCGCGTAAGGGCGTAACAGGCTCTAAAACTGATATGGGCGATGATGTGGTGGGGCTTATTAAGCGCTGTCGCAAGCATACTGATGTGCCGGTAGGTGTTGGCTTTGGTATCAGCTGTAGGGAGGATATGGACTTCTTGAAAGATCATGCGGACTTGGCCATTATAGGTACCGCTGCGCTGAAGATATGGGAACAGTCGGGCGCCGATGGTCTGCGCCACTTTTTTTCACAGCTGATAGCCTCTGCTTAAACGATCAACCGCTCGAGGTTTTTTGTCAGCTCAGGGCTGTCCATAAGCTCAGGGCTGTCCATAAGCTCAAGGCTGTCCATAAACTCAGGGCTGTCGTCCATAGGCTCAAGGCTGTTCCTCACTAACCCAGTAACGCCAATCATTGATGACTTGGGACCTAACGGATTCTAGTTCAGGCACAGCCCCCGCAGTTACCTGCTTAAAGCACAGAATATGAGCGCCTATCTTTGAGGTGACTGGATCACTCCAGCAGGGTAGGGCTTCACCTTGGTAATCAGTGATTAGATCCAGGAGCTTGTCTCCAAAACCCTGGCCATATAAATCGTCCAACTGCAGTGACGTCTTAAATACTTCCTCAGGGGGTTCATCTAGCACAGATAAGAAATTGTTATTGGCTTTAATGTTGCTCAGAGCCTGTTGTGCTTTAGCGGTTGCAAGACCACCATGGTTAGCAAAGGGGAAAGTTAATTGGCTGTAGGCAAATTTTGATCCCTCGCGATAATTCTCATGATTGCGCTGAAAAAATAGTTGTAATTCCTCAGTGGTGGGTTCTCTAGACAGCGTGACAGTTTTAGTCAGCCCAGCGAGCTTAGCTTCCATTGCTTGGGGATCGATAATTCGTTCGATATCCGCGCCTATTGTTTGATCCACCCCAGACTGTTTAAGGTAAAGGGTTTGATCAATACGTTGTTGTAGATCGTATTTATCCGGAAGATGTTCGTTTTCAAGCGTCCAATTTGAGCTACTGGGCTGGGACTGCGTAAACCACCAATAGAGGGTGCCAGTCACTACCACAAAGCTCAGCCCATAACCCAGTGTTACTGGGACTCTTTTGAGTATTGTCTTAAACCCCATCACTGCGCCTTTCAACGTTTAAAGATTTTTATCCACTGCCCAGCACTGGGCTCCCCATTGGGGTAGAAGCCATTGATCAGTCGCAGGTTATCAACATCCTCTGGTGTCAATTTTAAAGAGGATGCCAACGTTGCAAAAGTCGTATTTTCATCCGCCTGTATGTAGTGGACTTTTTTCGGTCTCTGACCGGCAATTTCGCGACTAGAAATCGGCCTGAAGGTTTGGATAGATTGCATAAATAATTTGTCCATCTCAGGAAATGCCGCTTGATTTTCCACCTCGCCAGTCAAAATATAGGCGTTCATCTTGTAGTAAATTAAAGCAATTCTCAATGCTGTCTGGTTGTCATCTGACATTGAGATGCCGGTAAACCCTTTTAAGCCAGCTGGACTTATGGTCTGACTGTTTTGCAATTTTTTCACCTTGAGGAAGTTATAGAGGTATTCTTCTGGTGTCTGGGATGTTCGCGGCAGTGATTGTAGGGTAAGAGATGCGCTTTCATCCTCTGGCTGCCCTTTGGTAAGGTAGTTCATACCGCTGGGTATTTGCTGCCAATCCTTTGGAAAATCCAGTCTGATTCGTAATTGCATATTTGAAAAGCGTTCGGGTTTTTGCTCCTTAGCTAAAAAATTTTCACCCCAGATAAGACCATCAGTGAGTTGCCGATAGATTTCTGCGCCAGTGCCACGGCTGTTATCTGATTGAAGTCGATTGGCCTTGGTCACTACGGTACGCAGGCGGCTGTCATTGCGTGGGTGCGTAGAAAATATGCCATGATAAGTCTGTTTGGTTGCACCTCGAGCCTTAGCTCGCTTTTTTAGTAGAGACTCATAGTCTTTCATAATAGAAAGCATCTCAAGCATCTCTTGAGGGTCATAGCCGAGCTTGGCCATATATTCTGCACCCACCTCATCGGCTTCCAGTTCATTGCTTCGCCCGCGACCCTTAATCAAAGAGTTGGCATAGGCCATACCAGCTTGGTAAACTTCATTGCTTCCAGACAGCACTGCAGCGATGGTAGAGAGTATCTGTGCCCCGGTTGCCGAGGCCTCCTGACCGGTGACATGGTCGCAGGTTATATGGGCCACCTCATGGGCCAGTACAGACACTAGCTGAGCCTCATTACTAACATAATTAAGCAGGCCACGATTGACATAAACATAGTTGTCGCGGGTGGCAAAGGCATTGAGATCTGGCGAGTCGAGCAGAGTGAAGGTAAATGTTTCACCGGCCATATCAGATTGAGCGACAATCTCGTTGCCGAGTTTTTTTATGTACTCATCCAGCGCTTGATCTTGGTAGATGGGAGTGCTTGCGGTAACTTCTTTGTAGATTTCAGCGCCCGTAATGGCCTGACTGATGGATGACAGTAAACTCAGTACCAGAGCGCTGATAAGGACCGTTAATCGGGGGTGTCTACTTTGATGATTAGGTTGCATTGTATTGGGTTATTTTTGTGTTGAGAAAAATGATCTTAACTGCTTGCCCATACTGCTACAGGCATCATTTTTCACTGGCGTAAGCAGTGGAATGGGTGCCACAGCACCTATTAAGTAGGAGGATCCCTCGGAGTCAACGCGCAGCCGACCTTTTTCTTCTAATGCCTGCAGATCCCAGACAATCGCTTCATAGACGCTGACCTTATCCCATTTTGCAAAGCCAAAACAGCCACCACCACCGGGACCCACGGCGCAACTGATGGAGCCCGAGTTATCTTGAGTTTCTGTGGAGCCATCTAGCCAAATCAAGTAGCGAACACCCTGACGATCAATTTCAGCTTTGATAATAGGTTGTTGCAGAAGTCTTTTTAAGCGTGCTAATCCTTTGGGTGCCGTGCGCGGCTCAAACCACGGATAGATAGCATCAATAAATGACTGTTCATCTAATACCGTGATATTTTGCCCTTGCATTTTGTTGGTGATGCAGTCGATGAACTCGCGGTCGGTTTCGTAATGACCGGCATCACGACGACCTAATAAGGCAATCTTTTCGCTGTCAGAGAGGGATATGGGTTCACTAGTGGGCCTATACTCATCGATAGTGGTTGTGGCTGCGCAACCACCCAGTGACAACAATAGGATCAGTATGGCAAATTGTGGTAGACGTTTATACAAATGGCTGGTCACAGTTTATGCCTCCTTTTTTGCTTGCTGAGAAACCCAGTAATAGAGCGCGGGAATTCGGTAGAAGTCGAGTAGTAACTTAGCGCCTGCATCACGAATTGCGATAATGGTTGCCTGTTCTAAGGCGGCAGATTTTGAGGCCATAAATGAGTCAGGTGTTTTGCCATAGGCAGGCATAAACCAGCTACTTAGAGTATCACCCTGTGCAGTTTTAATGTCTAGGCTGTACTTTATCCACACTTCAAATACGTTGAGATAGTTTTGCGAGGGTGTGCTGACCTGAACCTCCCTTACTGATGGCGTGATGATTAATGAAACATCACCTTCAATATCCTCGATTGATGAGACAAACTGTACGGGTTCCAATAGCCCTTGGAAGACATTTTTATACAGCTTTATTTGTGCAGCGCCAATATCCAACTGGGTATTTTTATTAGGTTGGGCATTGTAGGTAGCAAAGCTATCACTAAATATAACTGCAGCACTGATGGCTCTGGGTTCAGCTAGCACCTTGGGGAAGGAATTGACAACTTTTACCGAAGCACTTGAACTGCAGCCGCCAATGAAAAAGACGAGTGCCAGCATCAAGACCAACTTAAGCGATAACATGTGCAGTGTATTCAGGCGACTGATCATAGAAGTACCCCTGTGTTAAAGACCATTTAAGCCAATAAAAGTGCCACCGTTGTTATAGCTGAGTTCCCGCATTAGAGCAGCAAATCTTATCGCTGAGCTATTTGGTGTGCCCCCCGGTGGAAAATGTACGGGAAAGCCAATCGCATGGATGCGCACTAACCTATCGGCACCACGATTGGTTTTATTCAGACTATCCACTACCTTGACCACGCGACGTATTGACCGGCCCTGATAATCATCACCCAGCGTATAGATACTAATTTTTCTATCCGGACGATAAAAGGTTCTAATGGCTGCTTCTATTCCCTCTACAGGGCTAGAGTTACTGAATGGGGACCAGCTATCGAGCCTGTTGACTATATTCTCTCGCATCTGTGGACTGTCTGGGATCCATTGCCCGCGGTAGTTAGAGAACATGTAATTACCCATATCATTGAGTATTTGTATGCCTTTGACTGCGGGGTATATATCGAGAATATTCAACATCTCCATTTTTACTTTTTGCCACGCAGCAACCTGCATACTGCCTGAGGTATCGATCACAAAGATAATGTAGTCGCTGTCAGCTGGTATGCCACCAATTAATTGATTGTCTTGAAATTGCGGGCTCAAGCGCGCCATCTCTTCACTTAGCACCTGTAATACAAGCTGCAGCTGCTCTTTTTCACGTGCTTCTGAAAGTGATACCTGCTCGGATTGTTTGCTTACCGAGGCCAGTTTTTCCTTGAGTCGAGCAATTCTCTCTTCGAGATCTGACAGTTGTTGCTTGCGAGACCTGTATTCTTGATTCAGGGTTGCCGATTCGCCCCGTATTTCAAACAGTTGTTTTTGTAAAGTCTTGACCGAGCCCATCAGCAGATTTTCTGCTTTCTCAAGTATGCTTGGATCGCCAACGCGCGCAATAACTAGCAGCAGCACGATGGCGCCAAAGCCACAGCTGATGACATCTAAGAATGAAATGCTAGCCTCTTGCCATTCTCTGCGTCTTCTTTTCATGGCCAGTCCCTCGAGGGCGCTATAAATGCCCCTTTGGTATCTAATGCAAATTGCCAGTATAGCGCGGCAGCCTCGGGATCGCCCTCCATGGGAAATAAAATTGTATTAAGTGGCGTGTTTCTTGGATAGATGTTCATTGCAGCGTCAAAGTATTTACGTCGCTGTTCGCCGCTGACCATATACTTTCTGGGTGCCGACTGACCTTGAGTGGGCAATCCATCGGTGAGTAGAAATATATTATCCGGTAATGATTCAAAGTCACTGATTTGCGAAAATGCGTTGACTAAGCTGGTCCCAGAGTTAGGGGCATAGTCTTTGATTGCCTGCACAACGTTTTCAAGGGCCAGCGAATCTGCTGCATCAAGCCATTCGCCATCAGAATCTTCTAGGGCTGCCCAGCTCTGAGTGTTAAACACATAGACTTGGAAGCGGCTGCTTGGGGGTAGTTGTGCCAGTAGCCATTCTAGGGTGCGCAGGGTCCATTGCCATTTGGACGAGCGCATTTTCTGCTGCTTATCCATATTGCGCCGGCGCACGGCATTGACCACTGTATCGGCAAGCATGCTAGCAGAACCATCGACGAATATAAGTACTCGCTCACCGCCGAGTTTGAGTCCGGTCAGGTATTGCCGATTGCCATCGCCAAGAAATTCGCGCACCTTATCCCCAAACTCTACCTCCTCCATTTGTGCTGTTTTTTCTTCTAGTTCCTGTACCTGAGCACGTAATTTTTCTAAGTTATTGGGATCGTTCTGTATACTTTGCTCCTGCTCTGTGAGTTCGGTGATCACTGTATCAGACAGACCCTGCGCTTCTAGCAGTTGCAATTCTAGTTCCTCAAGGCTATTCAGTAGCTGAGTTTTCTGTTCCTGCGCTTGACTAATATCCATCTTTAATAGTTCTAACTCTGTTTGCAGACTCGGATCGGGGACAGGAATCTCGGTATTATTGTGGCGTAGAATAAGAAACAACAGAGTCACAGCGCCGAACCCACAGGCCATAATATCCAAAAAGGATAAGCTGAGAGCCACATTGCGACGTTTAACCATCGTCCACTCCAATAAGTAACAGAGATTGATCGTCAATAAGCAATATTTCCCCCAAATGATGACCCTTGGGTAACTTGATCTGCAGATTGTCCCGTTGATGGGTTACCTGTAATTGCCCTTTGTGCAGAGAAATCACCGCATCGGCTTTTTTATCCTTCTTCGAGGCAATGCTTATTTTTTTTTCATTGCTGTAAACACTGACGGGTCTGTGAATTGGGTAGGCGTGATTGTTATACAGCAGATGAGTTGCCAGCGTTTGCGTATCTGTGGATGAAGCAGTTGATTGACTATTAATCACAGCTAGATCAATGATTGCTGTGGTGCGTTCCAGTTCATCCTCATGAAACTGATCCATCAGTTGAAAGCAACGATTGATTAGAAGGGATTTTTTTAATACTGAGCAGGCATTGAATTTGGGTATTAGCTGAGTGATAAAACGGGCATCCTCAGCAAAATAGACAGTATCTAGAGATTTATTGATCAAAGATGCTGTGAGACTTTCCATACGCTCTAAAAACAACTGGGCAATGGTTTCTCTTTTGATAATTAAGCCCAATTCCCCATTGGGAGAATCAACCTGTGTGTTAATGACAGGTTGTTGGGTCAACTGCTGCAACCAGTTGGGTATTAAACCGTAAATGTGTTGCTCTGAGGCGGAGCTATGCAAGGGGTCATAGCGGTAGTTTTCAATAAGCTGCTGGCTGATATGACTTGCCACTAGGTTGTGCAGTTGTGTGATACCCAGGTCGGGTATACTTTGTTGTTTAAGGATGTCAATACGATCCTGTTGTCGCATAACCTCAGTGATTACGGTCTGATAAAGTTGTATTTCAATGATTAACTGGGCCTTTGGGTGATCGATGCAGGCAACCACGGCACTATCGATGATACCTACCACACTAGTATTGAGCGCCTTAAGAAGACCCAGTAAAAGAGATAGTTGTTGGTCTGTTATGTGCCCATCAACAGCCAGTATAACTTGATCTGGATTATCCACTGACTTGAGTAAACTAACTAGTTGCGCATAAGCTAAATCAGCATGGTGACGAGCATGGGGGTGCTTTACCGGCAAAGGCGTTTGATTAAGTTGATCCCAATGCTGATCAAATGCACCCTGGGGGTTCAACCAACGTTTAGCTTTTGCACTATCGCCAGTTTCTATCCCCTGATCTGTCAACAGTGCATAACCACTCTCGGAATATAACTGGCCGCCCTCTGTTTGAATTGCCAGATCGAGATCATTGATTTGTAGTACGGCTAAACTCATTTTGGTCTCAGATAAGTTGCGTCACTTGGTGTCAGCCTCGAGCTTTTAGAAAGCGCAATAATTTATTTTCACAATAGGCCTGAGAGTCAAGCACAATTCTCTCTTGAGCCAGTTGCAGTTGATGCATAAAAAACATCACGAACATGCTGATGAGCAACGCTACAAAGGTAGAGTTAAAGGCTACGCCTAGGCTACTGGTCACGCCGGCAATATTTCCTTGCATCGCCTCATGGGCCTGTCCAAGTGCAGCACCTATGCCGCGAACCGTGCCAATAAATCCAATGGAGGGTATAGCCCAAGTGATGTAGCGCACCATAGACAACTCAGAATCGAGGCGCTCATTTTCGGTTTCACACACCGATTCAACTGCTTGGGTGGCAAATTGGACGCTTTCGGTGACCTGAAATCGACTAAGGGCGGTTTGCAGGGCTCTGGGTAGCAGATGGGCCTGCTGTTCTTTTGTCAGTGATTGCACCGGTCTAGCGAGCTGAGCGGCATCCTCTGGTAATACTTTTGTACCCTCGGCAATCGAAATAAGTGGCAACTCGAGCATTGCGCGTTCACGGGTAATATGTCTACTCTTATACCCCATGATCGCCACTGCCCAAATCATTAGTATAAAGCAGGCCTCCTGTTCGAGGTCCTTAATGACAATAAACAGTGAGCGAGGAACCACATAGTCCTCTCCTGCTGCGGCCATTTCAAGGTGTTGATTGATGATCGTTTCAGCATTGGGCCTAACGACTGTGACAAATAATGTATGGACAATAATAATGGCCATCAGTAGGGCGATTAACTGAAAGAACATTTCATTACTTGTGCGTTTAGATGTACCGTTAGTCATATTGCACCTTTTGCCTGTTGTTAAATATCTGAGGGGAGGGGGATTGGATAGTCTTCAGAAATCTCCTGTTCGGGCTTGAAGTCCGATTCTTCACTAGCTGGGTCATTGTTTTCCTGTAATGGCTGTTCAACCTGATTCGCTTCTCCTGTTATTTCTTGTTCTGCGCTGGTAGGTAGTTGAACTTGTTGAGCGTCAACAGGCAGGGATAAAAGTAGCAGTGTCAGCAGGGAAATCATGGTTGTGCTCCCGGACTATCGACATAGCGCGCTATTCTGAAACCTAGATCAGGTCTACCCTCATTATCAGCATCTCTGTAGCTTAACCGCAACTCACTCCGAGAACCCTGAGCCCAGCTAGCACCTCTTATCACATGCCGTTCGCCCACCTCGGGACCTGTGGGGTCCTCCACGGGTTGAGCCAGATTTGGCGTCAGATCATAGTAATCATTAACCCATTCTGAGACGTTGCCACTCATATTGAAAAGCCCCTTTGCGTTTGCTGGGTAACTGCCCACTGGAGCGGATAACCCGTGACCATCATTATAATTTGCAATAGTAAAAGGTATTATGCCTATACTACTCTGATCGGCATAGTTGTCCGTCACCTTTTTAGGTGGGTAGAGGTTTGAGTCCCAGGGAAAGGTTTTTATCTGACCGTCCTTTTCTACTTTCGCTGCCCAGGCCCACTCCGCTTCGGTGGGCAGGCGATAGCCCGCGGATTGCCAGTTAAAGCCCCCAACACGACCATCAATGATCTCATAAAATACCGTTAATCCCTGTTGTTCACTGAGCCAGTTACAGTAGAGTGCAGCCTCCTGCCAACTCAGGTTCACCGCCGGTTGATTATCCATATCAAGGGATTTCCCTTTTATAGCAGATGAGTTGTGATCGCGCCAACGGCGAAATTGTTGATTGCTAAGTTCGGTAGTGGCTAAGTAAAAAGGTCTGCGCAAGCTAACCTTTCTCTGCACTTCGTTAGCACGGCGTCCGGCCTGACGGCGTGGTGCCCCGAGGGTAAATGTCTGATTGGGCTTGAACAGTTTGAGCGTGGAACCGGCGACCGTTGTAATGGTTTCTGGCCTGCTGGCCCAGTAGGCCTCCTCTACGGTTAAAAGAGTGATAGATAGCGCTTGTTCTTGGTCGGGCCTAGGGGTAATTGTCACAGACTTTGATTGATAGCCGGACTTGCTAATGGTCAGCTTTTGAGGTTTTGCGCTGAGGGAAAGGATACGGCTACCTTCGCCTTGAGGTTGACCATTAACTGAGATTTGCGCATCTGATGGGCGCAGAGTTAGATTGATGGAGCCAATATTAGGCTTCAGTGAAATGTCTAAATCACTGGTTCGCTGTGGTTTCAAACTCAGTGTTCGAGTGGCCTTTAGATAGCCCTCTTTATAGAGTTCGACAAGGTATGTCTGATTGGGAGGGAGCTGGGTTGATAGGGGGGTAGTACCAATAAATCGATTATCAACCATAACGTTAGCGGCACTGGGGTCACTGCTTACTTGTAGTCTACCATCGGCAATTTGCATGGTGACTAGCGGGTGGGAATGACTGGTACCGGCTTGGACCGTTACCTGTTCTAGATGATCTTTATACCCCTCAAGTTCTAGTCTAATGGTGCTACCGGTTTGTAGCACCTCGGTGGTAATCGGAGTTTGCCCAATCAGTTTATCATCGACATATAAATTAGCCTGTTGCGGTTGTGAGTCAAAGCTCATTTCACCCCAAGCGGGTTGCAATGAAACATTCATATCCTGAGTTTTTCCCAAACCTAGAATGTCTACTTGTTGTGTTAGGGGGAAGTAGCGGTATTTCGTAAAAGTCAATTGATGAGAGCCACGGCTGAGATTTTGAATTAGGCCCGGCGCTGAGGCTAGCCGATCGCTGTCAATCGTAACCTTTATATCCTCTAAGTTGGCATTGATGTTGAGGTTGCCTGGCAGTGGCTCAAGGCTAAAGTCAAAATTCTGTGTAGCCTGTTCAGTCACCGTGATTGATGCCTGTCTAGGCTGGTAGCCAGGGGCGGAAATAGTTACCTCATAGTCACCCTTTAATAGAAGATAGTTGTCTCCAATATTAAATGACAGACCCTGTATATCCA
>CAXEWB010000127.1:0-2682 GCA_963999835.1 uncultured Cellvibrionales bacterium
AGGTGGCTTGCGATCTGGAACGGTTAAGTCTGCAATAGGATTGGGTGCACTGTTGTTAGAGGGAATTGGCGATACAGTTCGGATTTCTCTGGCTGCTGACCCAGCAGAAGAGGCACGCGTGGCCTGGGACATGTTGCGCAGTCTTAGATTGCGCAGCAAGGGTATTAACTTTATTGCCTGTCCCAGTTGTTCGCGACAAAATTTTGATGTGATTAAAACAGTTAACCAGCTTGAGACGCGGCTTGAAGATATTACTGTGCCCATGGATGTGTCGATTATTGGCTGTATCGTCAATGGTCCGGGTGAGGCCAAGGAGTCTGATTTTGGTTTGACAGGGGGTAGCCCTGCTAATTTGGTGTATATTGATGGAAAGCCTGATCACAAACTTGGTCAAGACAATTTAGTCGATGAGTTAGAGTCAAGAATTCGCGCCCAAGCTAAGGTTAAAGAAGCTGCCCTTGCAGCCGCGGAAAAGAATATAATAACCAAGGGTGGTTGAAATCATTCAAAAATGACAAGCCCAGAGACCAATAGATGAAAATTCAATCGATACGGGGGATGAATGATCTTCTTCCCGAGCAGTCTCCCACTTGGCGCTATCTTGAGACCGCCGTCAGTGGACTGTTGGCACGTTATGGCTATCGAGAAATCCGTTTTCCTCTGCTAGAGCAAACCGAACTGTTCGCCCGCGCGGTGGGCACAGTGACCGATATTGTTGAAAAAGAGATGTACAGTTTCGAGGATCGCAACGGTGATCTGCTAAGTCTGCGGCCCGAGGGTACAGCCGGTTGTGTGCGTGCCTGTAATCAAAATGGCCTTCTGCATAACCAAACCCAGAGACTTTGGTATGCAGGTCCCATGTTTAGACATGAGCGCCCTCAGAAAGGTCGCTTGCGCCAGTTCCACCAGATAGGGGTAGAGGCCTTTGGGCTTGAAGGCCCCGATATTGATACTGAACTGTTGCTCATGACGGCTCGGCTATGGCAAGAATTAAAAATTGATCACACTCTGACGCTACAAATCAATTCTCTTGGCACGTCCGAATCACGAGCAGTCTACCGAGAGGCTTTGGTGGATTATCTTAAACAGCGACAGCATGATTTGGACGAGGATAGTCAGCGGCGCCTAGGGTCAAACCCATTGCGAATTTTAGATAGCAAAAATCCTCAGACTCAATCAGTATTGGATAAAGCCCCAGTATTAGCTGATTTCCTAGATAGCGACTCTAAACAGCACTTCCAGCAACTATGTGACTTCCTAGATAGAGCTGGTATTGGTTATGAAATAAATCCGCGTTTGGTCAGAGGATTAGATTATTATTCTAAGACGGTCTTTGAGTGGGTGACGGATAGCTTAGGTGCTCAGGGTACGGTCTGTGCCGGAGGTCGCTATGATGGCTTAGTCGAACTGCTAGGTGGTAAGCCCTGTGCTGGCATTGGTTTTGCCATAGGACTCGAGCGATTAATCATGTTGCTTGACGAACTGGGCACAGTGCCTGATAGTGTCGCGCAACAGGTGGATGTGTACTTGGTGGCCGCAGGTAATGTGGTTGCTCCAGCCATGCAACTGGCAGAGCAATTGCGAGACAGTTCGACAGCGCTTAAGATTGAGGTTCACTGTGGAGGCGGAAGTTTTAAGTCACAGATGAAAAAAGCCGACAAGAGCGGAGCAAATCTGGCCGTTATACTGGGCGAAGATGAACGTTCAACGGGTACAGTTGGGGTAAAGTTCCTGCGTGAGGAGCGTCCCCAAGAATCTGTTAAAGAACAGGATTTAGTAGAATTCTTATCAGCATATTTTGAACATTGAGGAATTATTTTGGCAGATCATTTAACTGAAGAAGAACAGATCGAAGCATTTAAGAATTGGTGGTCAGAGAATGGCCTGCGGCTGCTTGCCGCATTGGTATTATTAGTTGGGGGTTTTTTCGGTTGGCAAGAATGGGATAAGAGTCAACAAGAAAAGGTCGAACAGGGCTCAGAGATTTATATGGAAATGATTGAGATCATGACCAGTGAAAATCCAGGGGAGCGCATTAACAGCGAAAAACATGCTGCTGTGAATACATTAGCCGATCAGTTAAAACAGGATTTTAAAGGTTCTGGCTATGCGCATTTCGCCGCGTTACTAAAAGCTAAATTGGCAGTGGATAATAATAAGCTTGAGGCAGCAGCTAGCGAGCTTCGGTGGCTATTGGATAATGACCCTGCACCTACTACTGAAACTCTGGCTACACTGCGATTGGCAAGAGTTGAGGCATCAAGGGGTGATGTCCAAGGGGCACTGCAAATGATTCAGGGGATTGATCCTGGCGAAATGAAATCTGCTTATGAAGAAGCCAAGGGTGATTTTTATGTACAGATGGGTGACCTAGAGTCAGCTTATACAGCCTATCAAGCAGCTATACTAAGTGATCAGTCCCAAGATTCCAGAACAGCTGCTATTTTGCGTCTCAAGCTAAGCCAAGCAACACCGGCGATAGCGCAAGATACTGAGATTGAGGAACAGCTTGGAGAGAGCGAATGAATCTGCAAAAATTAATTATAGTCGGCTTTCTATCACTGACGTTTTTGTCTGGTTGTAGTTGGTTAGGAAATAAGGATGAAGAGATTCTTGAGCCAGCAAAACTGGTCGACTTTGATGAAACCATAGAGCTACGACGAGTTTGGTCGGCTAATGTAG
>CAXEWB010000128.1:0-2068 GCA_963999835.1 uncultured Cellvibrionales bacterium
ACAGGATCTTCATCACCCCCATTTGCCGGCCAAAAATATCTGCTTATAAAATCATATTTATCTGATAATGAGGTGACCACAACATCGTAGGGCTTAAGCTTCTTGAGAGAATCTTTGTTCTGTCGAACCGCTAAGACACTCTCCTCACTATCATAAACGGCAAAGTATGCCTGATCGTTTTGATACACCTCATTAGGAGTTATAGAGAGTCCTTTAAGTAAATCTTCAGGTATAGTGTCAACAGCATGGGGTTTTCGTATAGGAAAACTCATTTCATAGAAGCCATTAGTTGCCTTTTTAACTTCAAATTCACCAATGGCCTTAGCATAAAACTTCAAAGACTTAGCTTGATCCAACCCAGCAAATAGAACATGTGCTGTAGCTAGCGTTGCATGACCGCAGAATTCAATCTCAGTCAATGGTGAGAACCACCTAATGTGATAACAATCTTCTTGTTTAACTGAAAATGCCGTTTCAGATAAGTTATTTTCGGATGCAATAGATTGCATAACTGCGTCATCTAGCCAACTGTCAGTAATAATAACCGCAGCGGGGTTGCCACAAAATAGCTTATCCGTAAATGCATCTATAAAGTCTACTTTAAGTTCCATCTAACAGTTACCTGCCTATTTTTACAAATTTTCTATTCTAAGGTTGTGTTCTTTGTGTTCGCTTGCTGTATTTGGTGATTTTCCTCTTCCTTGAGCTAGGTGACCCGTCCGCCCTGCGCCCCTTAGTTTGGTAGGGATTGTCACTGGTGCGGTATTCAACACGTATAGGTGTGCCCTGCAGACCCAGTTCACGGCGAAAAATTCTCTCCAAAAATCGGGTATATTGAGCAGGAACAGACTCAGTCTGGTTGCCATGAATAACCACTACCGGTGGATTTCTGCCACCGGCATGGGCATAGCGAAGTTTGATGCGCCGTCCTTGAACCATCGGCGGCTGATGCTCTTGCACGGCTCCCTCCAGAATTTTTGTCAATCGAGTCGTACTCAAGGGATCAGTCGCAGCTCTGTAGGCTGTATCAATTGATTTATACAGATGGCCAACACCCGTACCATGTAGTGCAGAGATAAAGTGCACATCAGCAAACTCAGCAAAGCGCAGGCGTCGCTTTATCTCGGTCTTTATATGCTCGCGCTTGTGCTCATCCAATCCGTCCCATTTATTGATGGCAACCACTAGACCACGACCTGCATCGATTACAGAGCCCATTAGGTGCATGTCCTGCTCAACCAGTCCTTCGTGGGCATCCACTAGAAGAACCACTACATTGGCATCATCAATAGCCTGTAGGGTTTTAACAATGGAAAACTTCTCAATCGCCAATTTGATGTTTTTGCGCTTTCTAATGCCAGCGGTATCAATCAGCGTATACTTCTTGTCGTTTCGCTCATAATCAATGTAGACAGAATCCCTTGTGGTGCCCGGCATATCATAGACAACCACCCTATCTTCCCCAAGCAGGCGATTAACCAGAGTCGATTTACCCACATTTGGCCGACCCACTACACCAATTTTAATGCTATCGGCGCGTGTATCGTCGGTGGGGATATTTTCTTGAAAGGGCTGTAAAAGCTCCTCCATCATTGATTTTACCCCGCGACCATGGGTGGCGGTGGTGGCAAACAGACCAGAGAAGCCAAG
The DNA here is from genome assembly GCA_963999835.1 of uncultured Cellvibrionales bacterium. Classification (GTDB taxonomy): domain Bacteria; phylum Pseudomonadota; class Gammaproteobacteria; order Pseudomonadales; family Porticoccaceae; genus HTCC2207. The sequence continues at coordinate 1,651 of CAXEWB010000128.1, forward strand.
CTGGTAAAAATCAGCTAATGCCTCGGCAGGATCCAAGCCATCAATTTTATTGGCCACCACAAAAACTTTGCGATTTTTTTGCCGTAATTTTTCAGCAATAACAAAATCAGCCGATACGATGCCAGAACGGCAATCAACCATAAAAAGAACAATATCTGCCTCATCCATAGCAAGTAATGATTGTTCAGCCATTCCCGCATCAATACCTTCGTCCTCACCACTGACACCGCCAGTATCAATCACCATAAAGCGGCGACCCAAGAATTCTCCCTCACCATACTTTCGGTCACGGGTAAGTCCCGAGTAATTGGCCACAAGAGCATCTCGACTGCGTGTAAGTCGATTAAAAAGGGTGGATTTACCCACATTGGGACGCCCGACAAGGGCTATAACAGGTATCATAAAAAATGCCGCTACA
>CAXEWB010000129.1:0-4946 GCA_963999835.1 uncultured Cellvibrionales bacterium
CATCAAATTGTTTAGGCTCTTTGACCAGTTGCATAGCCGCGTTATCCACATACATATGACTTAATTCCACCTCTGGGTAATCGGCAGCCATATCGCTAATAACCTCGCGCCACAAAACAGTCGCCTCAAGGACATTGGATTTATCCACTGAACAGAGACGTTTGTTACGCACCATAGCAGCCTCAAACGCCATTTTACTGATACGCTGTATCTCTGATTCGCTGTATTTATAGGTGTTGTAGCCCTCACGCTCACCGTTATCCAATGTGCGAATGCCCCGTGGTTCACCAAAATAGATACCGCCCACTAGTTCACGCACAATAAGAATGTCCAACCCTGATACAAACTCTGACTTTAAAGACGAGGCATGGGCGAGCTGACGGTACATAATCGCTGGGCGCAAATTACCAAATAGATCCAGATCAGAACGAATGGTCAACAACCCTTTTTCTGGGCGCAGGTGGCGCTCAACATTATCCCATTGTGGGCCACCCACCGCACCCAGCAATACCGCATCTGACTGACGTGCCTTATCCAGTGTTTGTTGCGGGCAAGGCACACCCTCTGCATCCAATGCACAACCGCCGAGGTTGGCATAATCCAAGTCAATACCCAGTGAGAATTTTTCTTCTACTTTACGCAATACTTTGACAGCCTCAGTGACAATCTCTGGCCCAATATTATCGCCAGGCAAGACTAATATTTTTTTCATTTAATCGCTCCAAATACCCAAGGATGGGCCACTGCGCGCTGTTTTTCATAGTCTCTGATGGCATCTGCAGATTGTAGAGTCAAACCAATTTCATCTAGTCCTTTTATCAGGCAATCTTTACGGAACTGATCAATACTAAATTCAAAACTGTCACCACTGGAGCCAGTCACTGTCTGCTGAACCAGATCAATAGTCAGTTGGTAGCCCTCTTTAGCGTTTAATTCATCAAACAAAAGGTCCACTTGCCCTTCACTTAGGATCACTGGTAATAAGCCATTTTTAAAACAGTTATTATAAAAAATATCCGCATAACTGGGGGCAATGATGGCTCTAAATCCAAAATCTTCCAATGCCCAAGGGGCATGTTCACGACTGGAGCCACAACCAAAGTTTTTACGCGCCAGCAAAATTGATGCATTGGCATAACGCGGCCAATTTAAGGGGAAATCTGGGTTGAGGGGACGCTGACTACAATCCTGACCCGGCTGTCCTTCATCCATATAACGCAACTCATCGAACAGATTGACTCCGAAGCCGCTGCGCTTAATGGATTTAAGAAATTGCTTGGGGATAATCATGTCCGTATCCACGTTGGCGCGATCCATTGGCGCTACCAGCCCTTGATGTTGGGTAAAGGCTTTCATTACACAGTACTCCCGTTTACAGTACTTCCTAACTCTCGCACATCGACAATATGGCCGGCCACCGCGGCCGCGGCGGCCATAGCCGGGCTCATTAGATGGGTGCGCCCACCGTTGCCCTGTCGGCCTTCAAAATTTCGATTAGAGGTTGAGGCACAGTGTTCACCGGCTCCCAACTTGTCGGCATTCATAGCTAGGCACATGGAGCAACCAGGCTCGCGCCAATCCAATCCGGCCTCAGTAAAAATTTTATCCAAGCCCTCTTGCTCTGCTTGTAATTTCACCATTTGTGAACCGGGCACAACTAGCGCCTGTTTTAGAGAACTGGCCACTGTACGACCCTTTACCACCGCGGCAGCCGCTCGCATATCTTCAATACGCGAATTAGTACAGGATCCAATAAATACTCTATCAACCGCAACCGAGGTTATAGATTCGCCACCTTTGAGACCCATATAGTCTAGTGCCTGCTGGACACTTTTCTTTTTACTGGCCTCTTTTTGCTCATCAACTGTGGGCACATTAGCGGTAACTGGCACTACCATTTCTGGCGATGTACCCCAAGTGACTTGAGGTGCTATGTCTTCAGCACGTATGTTGACCTCTTTATCAAACACGGCATCTTGGTCAGATACTAGGGTACGCCAGTAGCCTGCTGCCTGTTCAAACTTATCGCCCTTGGGGACAAACTGGCGATCTCTGCAATAGTCTATGGTTTTGCTATCGACAGCTACCAAGCCCACTCTGGCACCTGCTTCGATAGCCATATTACATACGGTCATTCGCCCTTCAATGGACATGTCACGGAATACAGAGCCGGCAAACTCAATGGCATGACCATTGCCACCCGCCGTACCTATCTCACCAATAATAGCCAAAACCACATCTTTTGGCGTGACTGCCAAACCAAGGGTGCCATCGACAGTGACATGCATATTTTTCATTTTTTTTGTGACTAGACACTGGGATGCTAGAACATGTTCAACTTCTGATGTACCAATACCATGGGCAAGACAGGCCAGTGCTCCATGGGTTGCTGTATGGGAATCACCACATACGACCGTGAATCCGGGCATAGTAGCGCCTAGCTCAGGACCCATTACATGCACAATGCCCTGCCCAAGTTCATTCATCTTGAACTCTTTAATACCAAAATGATCACAATTTTCGTCAAGAGTCTGTACCTGAATACGCGACGTTTGATCAGGTATGGCGGCAACACCGGCAGCACGCTCATTGGGATCAGTTGAAATATTATGATCTGGCGTGGCCAAGTTGGTATCCAATCGCCAAGGATCACGACCGGCCAAACGCAGTCCCTCAAAGGCTTGAGGTGAGGTAACTTCATGCAGAATATGCCGATCTATGTACAGTAACGCTGAACCATCAGCATTTTCTTTGACTAGGTGGCTATCCCATAATTTATCATACAGTGTTTTTGCCATGGTACTGGCTCCTAACGGTAGTGAGTCCTAGAAAATCATTGCACTTATTATAAACGCCCATTAATATGAATTAAATTTATATTTTTCATACAATGAATTCCCAATAGGAATAAATAGGTGTTTAATAGCAGCAAAACTATGGATAACCAGAACTTAAAGGCATTTTTGACTGTGGCTGAATGTGGCTCTTTTTCATCAGCTGCCGAGAGGTTACATCTCACACAGTCAGCCGTCAGCAAGCGAATTGCCCTTTTAGAAATGCAGGTTGGCAAAAATCTATTTGATCGAATTGCTCGACAGGTATCTCTTACTGAGGCAGGACAAGCACTATTACCCAGAGCTCGGCATATCCTTCAAGAGTCAGAGGCAGCTATTCAGGCCATACATGATTTATCAGGTGAGGTCAGAGGTAGATTGCGACTAGCCATTAGCCATCACTTGGGATTGCATCGACTTCCACCGGTTTTAAAACAATTCGCCAATCAACACCCTAATGTGAATTTGGACATTGCTTTTATGGACTCAGAAAAGGCCTATGAGCAAGTGCTCCAAGGCCACTCTGAGGTTGCAGTTATTACTCTAGCGCTAGAGACCCATCAGAATATCCATAGTAAAAAAATTTGGCGCGACCCCCTACAATTTATTTGTGCTATAGACCATCAACTTGCTCAGATTGATCAACCAAGCCTACATGATCTGGCCAAGCATCCAGTGATATTGCCGGGACTAAATACCTATACAGGACGAATTATCCAAAGTCTTTTTGATCGTCAGAACATCTTACTATCAGCACCCCTGTCGACTAATTATCTGGAGACAATAGGCACTATGGTAGAAATTGGTCTGGGCTGGAGTGTACTGCCAGACACTCTAGTCAATAATCTATATGTGATGCCGGTTGTGCATTCTCCAATTGAAAGAGAACTAGGCTATATCCACCATAAAAAGCGCAGCCTATCCAATGTGGCAATGGCTTTTATAAAACTGCTAGATCAAATTAGCTGATAGTATTTTAATTTACCCATCAGCCTCTATGTCAGACTCAAGAGCGCGGATTAAATCGTCAAATTGGGCACTGTTTTGGGAATTAAGCTGGCCTAGTATCCTATGCGATTCCAACACATGTTGCCGAACCTCATCGATTTTCGCATCTACACTTTCAAGGCTATACAAATCGCCACTAACATCAGGTGGTTGTTGGCAGATATCAATGATATCGCCAAATCCCATGCAGTCTAGTGTGCTCAGTATGGATTGGTTCTGGCAAAATAGCTGCACATTTACTCTATAGTGCTTACGACAATGCAGTCCCAATTTGGCAATAAGTCCCAATGTAGTGCTGTCTACGCCCTCAGTATCGAGCATATCAACTATCACTCGCTTAATTCCATTATTGCCAAACAGGGCCTCCATGTAGCGATTTAATGAGGTACTGAGAGTCAAGCGAACATCGCCAACAAGTTTGAGTAGACAGGTGTCTGCCTGATCAGATACCAGTATTTTTCCCGTATTCACTTTACAGCCCTCCTCCTAGCAGTAGAAGGGATATGTCATCTCTTGGCTCTGTAACAGAGTCAATGTTTAAGGTTTCAAGCAGCGATTCAATGGAAACCGAACTGTCTTCAAGAGCGGCCAGAAGCTTGACCTCTTTATCTTTTAATTGTTCTCCGGGGAGTAGATCGTAGATACCATCGGAAAGAAGTACAAAGGCAAATTGCTCTGGCAAATAAATTTGCTCCACTGACCATGTTGCATCCTCAAAAATACCTACTGGCTTGCCCTTTCCTGGGAGAAATTGGGCTCTTCCATCGGTGATCATAATAGGAGAGGGCTGTTGAGCACCCACTACATAGCGCAACTGACGTGTCTCGGTATCTAGCGATCCTGCTACAAGAGTCAAGTGCTTGTCTAAACCAGCACTTAAAATTTGCTGATTAATGGACTCGAGTAAACCCTCTGGGGCCTGTGCCAACGCTGAGTAATCTTTCTCTAATGTATGGCGACGAATAATCCGACCAATAATAAAACGTAGCAAAACAGTGACAAAGGCTGAAGAAGCACCATGCCCGGAGACATCGGCAAAATAAAACAGCAGATAGCGATCCAACACAAAATTGTAGCTAACAAAATCGCCACTTAGATACAAAG
>CAXEWB010000130.1:0-11701 GCA_963999835.1 uncultured Cellvibrionales bacterium
AACAGCATCTTTATAAGGCCAATAAATATCCAGCCTGGACCGGAAAACAGCATCCAGAACCACCATTGCTTTCTATTGTCCGGGGTTTTCTGAGGTAAGAAACGCAAGTAATCCACCTGCTCACCAATCTGGGCGATCAGGGCAAAGAAAATGGCCGAACAGGCACCGAAAAGTGCCAAGTTAAAGCTTCCCCCTGCCGGATGCGCTTGGGGAGTGAAAGCTATCCAATCAGGAATATTGCTGTACTCGTTGTATACAACTACTATAAGGGCTGTGCACTGCATTGTCAGCCAGAATGGCTGAGTACCAACCTGAAAGCGACTGATGGTAGTGATGCCATGGGTCACAATAGGTATGACCACGACGACGCAAATTACATAGCCAATGGCCAGTGGAATATGGAACAGAGCTTTCAATGCTGAAGCGAGAATGGCTGCCTCAATGGAAAAGAAGATAAAGGTGAAAGTGGCATAAACCAAGGAGGTAACGGTGGAACCTAGATATCCAAAACCTGCTCCTCGCGTGAGTAAATCAATATCCAGCCCATTTCGTGCAGAGTGATAGGCGATTGGAACGCCCGTCAGTAGGATTGCTGCAGCCACAGTCAGCATGGCAAAAAGCGTGTTTATAAAACCATATTGAAAGGTTGCAGCGGCACTCAATGCCTCCAAAGCCATAAAAGCGGAAGCTCCAAGAGCAGTTTGTCCAACATGGGTTATGGACAACTTGCGGGATTTCTTGGCGGTAAACCTCAATGAAAAATCTTCGAGGGTTTGATTACCTACCCACTTGTTATATGAACGGCGGGTTTTGAATACGGACTGCTTATGGTGCATGAAGATAAACTCACAGCTTTATCTAAGACTAATGATCTCATAATTAAATGGATTACTTATGTGCGCATAATGATATAAACTATTATAGCTGAGGATAAACGTCTTGACGGATATAAATAATAATGAAAGCGCCTCTGATTGTTTGCCATACCATCCACAATGCGATGGATCCTATTGGCGACTGGCAAGATATGATTGAACAGTCAAATCAGTCCGAAACCAATATTACTATCGAGACGTTGTGTAACTAGCTTCAATGTGGCAAGTACGATTTCCCTTGCCCTCTGAAATGATGTACGCTGCTGTAAATATTTGATCACCCTGTGTGCTGTATATAGACAATCGACTTTATGTAAGCTGCTGGCTACTATTGAGTGGGAATAATATTTTACTAAATCAATATGGATCCAATATCTCAAGGCACAGTGGGTGCAGCCTTTGCACAGTCCACAGCAAATAAGAACAATATTGTCAAGATTAGTGTTATCGGTCTTGTTGCAGGTCTGGCACCTGATTTAGATGTTTTGATTCGCTCATCAACGGATCCACTTTTATCTCTTGAATACCATCGGCAGTTCACTCACTCGCTCTTTTTTATTCCCTTTGGCGCTCTGCTTGTTGCTCTTCTTTTCTTTCCTCTAGTTAAAAGATCCATGCGTCTAAAGACTGTCTATTTGGCAAGCTTTTTGGGCTATGCAACCCATGGATTGCTTGATGCATGCACCTCCTACGGCACGCTGCTCTTTTGGCCTTTCTCGAACGAGCGAGTTAGTTTGAACAATATATCTATTATTGATCCGCTCTTTACAATTCCTATTTTAATTCTGCTAGGAACTGCGATAAAAACAAGAAAGAAGCTATTTAGTTTTTTTGCCATTGGATGGTCCATGTTTTATCTATCCCTAGGCTTAGTTCAATATGAAAGAGCTCTGTCTGTTGCAACCGAAATTGCACATTCAAGAGGACATAATGTTCAACGCCTGTTGCTTAAGCCATCATTTGGCAATCTGATTCTATGGAAGTCCATTTATCAGCATGAAGATACTTTTTATGTTGATGCAGTGCGAGTCGCTCAGTCATCAACCTGGTGTTCGGGCGAAAGTGTTCGAATGTTTGACTATCAATCTCATCTACCCAATCTTGATAAAAACAGCCAACAAAGAATAGATATTGAAAGGTTTCGTTGGTTTTCACAGGGCTATTTAGGCTATGACGAAGAGAGAAATCTTGTTACAGATATTCGTTACTCAAGGATCCCAAATCAGATTTTGCCAATGTGGGGTCTGATCATCGATGATCAGCGAGGCATAAACGAGCATGGGATTTGGTGGACAAACCGTGGTTTAGAGCCAAGTCAGTTAGACTTATTTAAAGAGATGTTAAGCGGTAAAAAGTGTAGCAATAGTTTTTGATATTAAACATAAAGACTCTGGGGCGAGGATACACCTGTAAGTATTTAGCAGGGCATCTATGGATACAGCATCTGCCTTCAAAAGCTAACTGCTATGCTCTAGCCTTAACAATACATTCAATGAGATAAAACCTAGATTTAAACTGATGGAAACTACATTTGATTATGATTTATTTGTAATTGGCGCGGGCTCAGGCGGTGTACGCGCAGCCCGAATGGCGGCAAGTATGGGTAAGAAAGTCGCCGTGGCCGAGGAACGCTATCTTGGGGGTACCTGCGTCAATGTGGGCTGTGTACCCAAAAAATTATTTGTCTATGCGTCACAGTTTCCTGAATTATTTCATGCCAGTGCTGGTTTTGGCTGGACACTGCCCCAACAGCCAATTCTAGACTGGGCAACCCTAAGAGATAATAAAACCGCTGAGATCGAGCGTTTAAACGGTATTTACAATAACTTAATTGATAACAGTGGTGCAGAGTTGTTTGATGGTCGCGCCACGATTGTTGGGCCCCACGAGGTCACTGTGAATGGCCAGACCTATAGTGCTGAGACAATTCTGGTGGCAACCGGTGGGTGGCCGTTTATACCCGACTTTCCCGGTAGTGAACATGCGGTCAGTTCCAATGAAATGTTCTACCTCGACAAATTGCCTGAAACCGCTGTGGTTGTAGGTGGCGGCTATATAGCGGTGGAATTTGCCGGCATATTAAATGGATTAGGGGTTGAAACGCACCTCATCTACCGAGGCCCTAAATTGCTAAAGACCTTTGATGGTGAAATGAGCGAAAAAATCATTCAGGGTATGGTGGACAAAGGAATTAACATTTATCTCAATACAGAGATAGATAAAATTGTTGAACTCAATCAGCAGTTATCTGTGTCACTTAATAATGGTTCAAGTCTTGAGGCGGGTTTGGTGTTGTATGCCACAGGTCGCGTAGCCAATACGGTTGGACTGGGTTTGGAAAATACTCAGGTCGTAGTGCGCGACAACGGATCGATTGAGGTAGACGAACACTTTGCCACTGCCGACCCCAGTATTTATGCACTGGGTGATGTGATTGAGCGCGTACAGTTGACACCGGTGGCCATTCAAGAGGCTATGGTACTAGTTGATCATCTGTATGGTGAAGGTCAAGCGACCATAGACTATAACAACATCCCCACAGCAGTGTTCTGTCAGCCAGAATTTGCTACGGTGGGTTTGAGTGAAGAGCAGGCGCGAGCTGAATACCCCAATATCGCTATTTATATATCTGACTTCAAGCCCATGCTGCAGACGCTGGGCGGTGGCTCTGAGCGCATTACGATGAAATTGGTGGTGGATAGTGAGTCGGACAAGGTGCTGGGCTGCCATATGGTGGGAGAGCACGCGGCAGAGATTATTCAGGGTATGGGTATTGCTCTAAAAGCCGGTGCCACAAAGACGGATTTTGATGCTACGGTGGGTATTCATCCCTCGGCGGCGGAAGAGTTTGTTACTATGAGGGAGAAAGTTAGGTAAGGTTTTATTGATTGCCTAAACTACTCAGCCTACCTTTGGGAGGTTATGAAGCCTGCCAAAAAGTCCTTTTTCTTGCATGAGATAATAATTATCTGTCAGCATTTAGGTGAACATTTTTCATCCTGTATTGCCTGTATGTCCAGATTGAATATTCTGCACCTGCGGTTGTTTGTAGTCATTTAATCAGTAAAATATTCCGGTTGCCTATGAATGCTGTCTTTGGGCAGAGTGACTGATATGACAGCCTAAATTCATACCTGTTTTTGCTGCCAATAATCAATCAAATCTAAATCAGAGATAAATAGAAGTCTATGAATAGCGATATTCCATCAAAGGGTGATGCCCTTGAGGGTCCAATCATCAGCACCTTTATTAAATACCTTATTCCCTCTCTGTTGGGCTTGCTTGCTATGACGTCTGCTTGGTTGGTGGACGGTATTTTTATTGGCAATTATGTCGGTGTCACTGCGCTCGCTGCAGTCAACCTGATTATTCCCATCATTACGCTCTTATTTGGGGTCAGTATGATGGTGTCCATTGGTGGGTCGGTACGCGCTGGCAAGTATCTGGGAGAAAAAAATACACCGGCAGCCTCAGCCATTTTTAGTAAGACTCTGATATTTATAGTGGTCTATGGTGTTCTAGTCACTGCTCTGAGTCTCAGTCTAGAAACGCAGATATTTACCACTTTAGGAGCCACTCAAGAGCTATTTCCAGTAATGAGTGAATACTATCGGATCATTATGCCGTTTCTGATGCCTCAGTTTATTGTTATTCAGATCTATTTCTTTATCCGCATGGATGGCTTTCCTAATTTAGCTGCCGCAACATTAATTATCGGTTCTGCGGCCAATATTGTACTGGACTATTACTTTATTGCCATCTTCGACTGGGGGCTAACGGGAGCTGCGTTGGGAACAGGTCTCTCACAGATATTATCTCTAATTGTGGTGATAATTTATTTTTTTCAACCGCAGAGAAAAATCCACTTTGGATGGCGGCAGAAAAATTGGTGGGAAGTCTTTCAGGCAGCCTACAACGGCATTTCGGAATTTATTAACGAGGTATCAGGGGCTATTATCGCCTTTATCTTTAATTGGATGTTGATACAGCGCGCTGGGGTAATAGGGGTTGCGGCAATTACGTTGGTGAATTACCTACTGTATGTAGGATTTATGATTTATTTTTCCATTTCAGACTCAATACAAGTGATGATTTCCCAGAATTTTGGTGCCCGAAATATCCAGCGTATTCGTACGTTTTTTCTTACCGCGAGCTTCTTTGTAGCAGCTTCCAGCATATGTTTTATCCTTATTCTGATGATGGGTAGCGAGGGATTGATCGGTTTATTTATCGATCCTCAAAGAGACAGTGAAACAATACAACTTGCCGTAGGTTTTGTTAGCTATATTTGGCCTCTATTTATTTTTGCTGGTTTTAATATGTTGATATCGGGTTATCTTACCGCTGTCCATCTACCATTCCAGTCGGCGCTGATAGCGACTAGTCGCAGCTTGATTATGCCCGTAGGCTTCCTGATTCTTTTTTATATACTGCTAGCGGACTATCGTTTTGTTGCTGCTATTTCAATCGCTGAGGCGGTTAGTTTTCTGTTAGCGGTAACGCTCTATCTTCGCTACAGTCCAGCAAAAGTCATTGCAGACTAAGTTATGTTTTAAAAAACTTGCACAGGTTATTTTAAATCTTAAAGCGACATTTTACTGAGGAGCAGATGATTTTTCGCGATGCCTATCGTAAATCTCTGCAATGAGAAATCACTCCCAATAGCCAAGCGCTAGATTTTATTGATCGAGATATGGGCTGACGGTGTTCGAGACAATAGTTGAGAATAAAGAACGCACCTAGATAAAGAGAGGGGATAAGATGGATATACAGGGCAAGAAAGCCATTGTAACTGGTGCCAATGTTATCTATCTACAGGTTGACGTTGCCGATGAGACCTCTGCGCAAACTGCTATAGATACCCTTATTGAGAGGTTTGGCGCACTACATAACTCCCCTCATCAAGCATTTGGCGGCCATAAAAAATCCGGTTTGGATTGTGAAAACTCTATACATGGCTTGATGGAGTACAGCAATTGGCAGACCATTACGCTGAATAAAGTCAAGCCGTAACCAACTGCCAGAAAATTAAAGGATTGCTCCGTTGGAGTGACCCTTTTTTGTGAATTGAAAAATGAGTTTTGGTTATTGAACTATGTCGTTTTGCTGTGACTAATGAAAGAGGTTAGTGAATGCTTTAAGCCACAACCGTACCAAATAAGCGCGTAAAATCTAAAACAAAAAGTCCAAAAGTCGTTAGAATAAAACCCTGATGCTTGTGAGGTATTCGTGTTTGATTAAATTATTATTTTTTGGGCGCTTGGGAGAACTTGCACAGTCTGCACCCAACGAGATTGACGCTGTGGATAATCTTACACCCTCCGCTGTGCGCGACCTTCTGATGGCAGATTACCCCCATCTAGGTGCTGAACTGGCTCAGCCTCAGGTGCTGGTGTCTGTAAATCAGACCATTGTCGACTGGCACTGTGTACTGGAAGATGGCGTTGAATTGGCTTTTTTGCCGCCAGTGACCGGGGGTTAGTCGTCGATGCAAATCCGTATCTGCGTGCAAACCGATGATTTTGATATGGCCACAGAGTATCAGCGGCTGTGTGATCAACACGCCGATGTTGGCGCCATTGTCAGTTTTACAGGTCTTGTGCGTGAATTAGAGGGAGATAGTCCTATCAATAGTCTTACCCTCGAGCACTATCCAGGCATGACTGAGCGGTTATTAAAGGATATTGTCAATCAGGCCGCTGAGCGCTGGCAGCTTTTTGCAACAACGGTGATCCACCGAGTGGGTAAATTATTGCCCAGCGATCAAATTGTGTTCGTTGCGGTGGTCAGTCGGCATCGTGCTGATGCTTTTGCAGCTGCGCAGTTTATTATGGATTATCTTAAAACCAAGGCCACGCTATGGAAAAAGATTGACCAACAGGGGCAGCAGCACTGGGTAGAAAGTAAGGATACAGATCGCGTGGCTGCTGAGCGTTGGAATGACGATGAATAATATTGACGGTGTTATATTGGCGGCGGGCCGTTCCAGTCGCATGGATTCTGGGCACAAGTTACAGGCTAAATTGGGCGATCAACCTTTGCTTCAACATGTCATAAGTCGCCTTGAACCACAGGTTGATAGCTTGGTGATCAATGCAGATCCTAAGCTCTGCAGCAAACAGTGTTATCCCCTTGTGGCCGATCGTTTAGAGGGCTTCAGAGGGCCGTTAATGGGGCTTTACACTGGTCTTACTAATCCCTATTTATCCGCGGCAGAGCATCTTATGGTAGTGCCCTGTGATGGCCCATTTTTTCCGCCAAATTTAGCTGCCCAGTTGCTTGCCGCAATGGTTACACAAAATGCTGATGTCGCCTGTATTCGTTATCAAGGGCATATTGAACCCATGTTTTCACTGTGGCACAAACGAGCGGTATGTGCGGTTGAGCAGGCGCTGCTGGACAGTCAAGGGGGGTTCAGGTCACTGTTTGAAGAGTTAAAGACTGTATATTTAGAGTGGCCCTCGCAGACCATCAATCCGTTTTTTAATGTTAATACCGTTGATGATCTGGCTGAGGCGGAGCGTCTACTATGTCCTTAACCGAAAGTCAGTTTCTACGTTACAGCCGTCATCTGCTGATGGCTGATGTGGGTGAACAGGGTCAACAGAGGCTAATCAATGCCCATGTGTTAATTGTTGGCTTGGGTGGACTTGGATGTCCAGTTAGTCTCTATTTGGCGGCAGCTGGTGTGGGTCAGTTAACCCTGTGTGACGCGGATGTGGTTGATATAACCAATTTGCAGCGTCAGATTCTCTACCGGTCCGAGGACTGTGATGAGTTAAAAGTAAACTGTGCCAAAGCGCGTCTAAAGGAACTCAACTCAGAGGTTGAAATTAACACCTACCCCCATACAGTGGATACAACGGTTTTGAATAGCACGTATAACCTCATAGTTGACTGCACGGATAACATTGCCGCCCGTCAGTTACTCAATGCTCACTGCCGACAACAAAAAATACCCTTTATTAGTGCCGCAGCGATTGGCTGGGAAGGGCAGTTAGTTGGTTTTGATTTTAGTCACAATCGAAGCCCCTGTTTAATGTGTATTTTTGACAAAAATAGTGCCGACCCCTTGCTCACTTGTGCAAACGCCGGTGTTGTTGGACCAGTCCTCGGTGCTATGGGTAGTCTGCAGGCCATCACAGCAATTAGAATACTTTTGGGGCTGTTTAAACAACATGGCGAAATACAGCGTTATGATGGCAAAAGTGGGCATTGGTTGACCTTAAAAGCACAGGCCAATCAATATTGTGATCTATGTAACCAGCAAAATGTACAACAGGAGTAATTGAAGTGGCTCAAGATTCATCAACCCCAAGACGCTTTGTTAATATTGCCGTATTAACCGTATCGGATACCCGTAGTTTGGGCACTGATACCAGTGGTGCCTATTTGCAACAGGCGCTTGAGCGAGAGGGCCATACACTGGTTGCTCGACACATAGTTAAAGATGATATTTATCAGATGCGAGCCATTGTTTCAGCTTGGATTGCCGACAGCAATGTAGAGGTGATTCTGACTACTGGAGGGACTGGTTTTACTGGCCGTGATAGCACGCCAGAGGCACTAAACCCACTATTCGATAAAACGATTGAGGGCTTTGGCGAATTGTTCCGCCAACTATCCTACGATGAAATTGGAACCTCTACAGTGCAATCGCGTTGCTTTGCGGGTCTATCCAATAACACGGCAATTTTCTGTCTTCCCGGTTCTACGGGGGCCTGTAAAACCGGATGGGAAGGCATTATCCGCCAGCAGTTAGACAGTACATTTCAGCCCTGTAACTTCGTGCAACATGTGCGAAAGAAATCCGATGCATAAGGTTTCTGAGGCGATTGAAAAACTTGTCGTTGAGGCGCAGACAACAGTTCAGCGTCGCCGCCACTGTATTGAAAAAATGTCTGTTGAGCAGTCACTGGGTAGGTTGTTGGCAACAGATCTTATTGCCAAAATTGATGTACCGCCTGCTGCCAACAGTGCGATGGATGGCTATGCATTTTGTCGACAGGATGCCATTCAAAGTCATTATAAGCTTCCTATCAGCCAGCGTATTGTGGCTGGAACTGTAGCCAAGCCCCTTGAGTCACAGTCGGCGGCGCGAATCTTTACCGGTGCTGAAATCCCCTCAGGTGCTGATACTGTGGCTATGCAGGAGGACTGTATAGAAGCCAATGGTCAGGTCACTATTGATGCTGCCATTGAAATTGGTGCCAATATCCGTCAGCAGGGACAGGATATAAAGTCTGGTCAGGTGCTAATGACTGCTGGCACCCTTATAAGAGCTCAGGAAATGGGTTTAATGGCATCCTGTGGCCTATCTAAAGTGACTGTTTATCAACCACTTAAGGTGGCTATCTTTTCCACCGGTGATGAACTGGTAGAGTCTGGCACACCCCTGCAGCCGGGGCAGATCTATAATTCTAATCGCGCAACATTGAGCGGAATGCTGCAGACTCTTGGCATGCAAGTCGTTGATTTGGGAACAGTGCCAGATTGCCTTGAGTCAACAGAACACAGGCTGCACCAAGCCGCTGATCAGGCCGATATAATTATCAGTGCCGGCGGTGTGTCGGTGGGCGAAGAGGACTATGTTAAGGCGGCGGTCAGCAATATAGGTACGCTGGACTTTTGGAAAGTAGCTATTAAACCCGGAAAGCCTCTAGCCTTTGGTTATGTGCATGAAAAACCCTTTATTGGATTGCCAGGAAATCCAGCCTCAGTGTTTGTTACCTTTATGATTCTAGTCAGGCCCTTTTTACAGGCTTGTGAGGGTCGTATCTGGGCCCCGCAAAAACTGTTTTCCTCATCAGCGCTGTTTAGTAGAGCGGGTGAAAAACGTGAGGTCTATTTGCGCGCTAAGCTTGTTGAGAACGGTGTGGAAATCTATCCCAATCAAAGCAGTGGGGTGCTATCATCGGCCTGTTGGGGAGATGTTTTTGTGGTGCAAAAAATGGGTCAATCCATAAAGAAAGGGGATAGTGTCAGTGTGCTTCCCTACAGTTTCTAATGATCTAGACGGCCTATCAAGGAGATCAGTTTGAGTTCAAAACCAAGACTCATTGATCCCTTTGGTCGCGAGATTAACTACCTGCGACTATCTGTCACGGATCGCTGTAATCTGCGCTGTACCTACTGTATGGCGGAGGATATGACGTTTTTGCCACGTGAGAAGATTTTATCATTGGAAGAGTTGCGCGATGCCGCGACTGCTTTTGTTGAATTGGGGATAAGCAAGATTCGCCTTACCGGCGGTGAACCGCTTATTCGCCGCGATATCCTCAAGTTAGTGGTGTCATTGGCTAGCCTTGATGGCCTTGATGAGCTCACCATGACGACCAACGGTATCAAACTACCTGCGATGGCGCAGTCTCTGAAAGATGCCGGTGTATCGCGACTTAATATCAGTATTGATAGCCTTAGGGCAGATCGGTTTAAAGCGCTGACCCGAGTGGGTGACCTGCAGCAGGTATTGGATGGGTTAGAGGCTGCTAGAGCGGCCCAATTTAACAAGCTAAAGCTCAATGCAGTGATTCTCGCTGGATTCAATGATGATGAAGTGGTTGATCTGGCCGAGTATGCGATTGATAGGGGTATGGATATTTCCTTTATTGAGGAGATGCCATTGGGGGAAATCACCTCTCACAAAAGAGTCAAAACGCAAATAAGCAGTGAGCATATTCGCCAGCAGCTAGAGAGTAAATTTACCCTGTTAGACAGCGCAGAGACGACAGGCGGTCCATCGCGCTATCTTCAGGTCGCCAATACAGCATCTAAAATTGGATTTATTTCACCCATGTCGAATAATTTCTGTAAAGCCTGTAATCGTGTTCGACTCACCGTAGAGGGGCGACTTTTACTCTGTTTGGGCAATAAGCACAGCGCTGATCTGCGCCAGATTCTGCGTGGCCACCCAGGTAATATTGAAACGCTCAAGACTACTATTTTACAGGCCATTCAAAACAAGCCTGAGCGCCATTATTTCGATGCACAAGAGACTCAAATTCTGCGCTTTATGAATATGACTGGGGGTTAATTGTCTGTTCTAGAGTCCTTTCGCGCCGCTACTAATTTACTTAATTCACTATGAATGCAAAACAGAGCGCTCATGAGAGGGTTCTTTAAAACCATGTATACTGTGATAGCGCCCATTTACCCCCCACAGACCACCTCTGCGCCCTTCCCGCAGGCATCATCAACGTTATCAATAATAATCGTATTTGGGCAGGTACTGAATAAGTCAGTCTATTTTCATTGCCTGTCTTTGCCAGTTTGTACAAACGCTTAATCGATATTAATTTCTTCATTGACCTTGAGGTTAAAGCGTTTTCTAAATAGATGAACACCCAGATACAAGAAGGGGGTATCTATTGCCGCAATGAGTAACTTAAATACGAAGCTTGCTGCAAGTAGTCCAGCAAACTGATCCCAGCTGATTTCGCCAAATGAACAGAGCAGGATTAATACGGTAAAGGTATCGATAAACTGAGAGGTAAACGTTGAAAAATTATTGCGAAACCACAGGTGTTTGCCTTGGGTGAGTTTTTTCCAAAAATGGTAGATATGAATATCAAAAAATTGCGCTAGCAAATAGGCGCTCATACTGGCCATTACCGCAATACCTGTACTACCAAAAACCGTCGAAAACATCGCATCCTGAACCGGTGACCATGAGGTGGCGGGTAAAGCATTGGCGGTATAGACTAGGATCATGGCAAAAAACGAGGCGAAAATTCCGCCCACCACCACTTCGTTGGCCTTTTTCTTGCCATAGATCTCACTGATTAGGTCAGTAATTAAAAAAGTGATTGGATAGGGCAATATCCCCA
>CAXEWB010000131.1:0-2165 GCA_963999835.1 uncultured Cellvibrionales bacterium
CGTACCCCACTAGATATCTTTCGGATTAGCTCAGGTTTCAACCTACGCCGTAAGCACCCCATACATAAAAAAATAAAAGCCCACCGTGGTGTCGACTATGCCGCACCTCGCGGCACGCCAGTTTACACAACAGGCGATGGCAAAGTAATAGAGGCCGGCTACACCAAAGCCAACGGAAACTACGTTTTTATACAACATGGGCAAACCTACACCACTAAATATTTGCACCTGAACCAAAGAAAGGTACGTACCGGACAGTCGGTGCGTCAACGTCAGTTGATTGGAACAGTCGGGGCCACAGGTTATGCCACCGGCCCCCACCTTCACTATGAATTCCTAGTCAATGGCGTGCACCGAAATCCGCGAACGGTGGCACTACCTAAAGCTAAGCCCATCCCACAGTCTGAGAAGGCGACTTTTCTCAGCACAACAACCAACCTACTGAGCCAACTTGCAAAGCGTCAACAAGCTAACCAGCTGGCTTCTAATAATGAAAGTTCGAATAATGTCAACTGATCTCACCCTATGAGTAGTGATAATATCTACATTGGCTTAATGTCTGGAACCAGTTTAGATGCTGTGGATGCCGTTGCGGTCAGTTTTGAGCAGGACAATGTCAATCTAATTGGCAGTCACAGCCAACCTATGCCTGACCACTTAAAGATGACTATATTAAAACTCTGTAATTCGGCCCAGGACAATATAAAAACTCTTGCTGAAACCGATCATAAGTTGGGCAAACTTTACGCATCAACCTCACTGCAACTAATGGAAGAATTTGACCTAAGATCCTCCCAAATAGGAGCTATAGGCTGCCATGGTCAGACTGTACGACATGTGCCTCCAGGACAGGGAAAAGTACCCTTTAGCCTACAGATTGGTGATGCCAACCTTCTAGCAATAGACACTGACACACCAGTAGTAGCGGACTTTAGACGCAAGGATATAGCATTGGGGGGACAGGGCGCACCACTGGTCCCAGCTTTTCATCGTCAGTTTTTCTCAAGTATTGAAAAAAACCGTGTCATTTTAAATATTGGCGGCATTGCCAACATCACATATCTTCCTAAACAAGGCGAATGTCAGGGTTTTGATACAGGTCCAGGCAATATGCTAATGGATGGGTGGAGCCAAATCCACCTTGGCACTGCCTATGATCAGGATGGCAAATGGGCCGCTAGTGGCTCTATCCATAAAAAACTGCTAAATCAGTTAAAGCGCTGTGATTTTTTCTCGCGTCCTGCCCCAAAAAGCACTGGAAGAGAGCTGTTTAATCGTCACTGGCTTGAGACACAGTTGTTGAACTATAACCATGTTCCTCCTCAGGATGTACAGGCTACCCTCCTTGCACTTAGTGCTGAAACAATCACTGACGCTATAAAAGGACTGGAGAAGCCTGTGCAGGAGATTTTCGTGTGTGGAGGTGGTGCCATGAACGTTAGACTTATGGATGCCTTAGATCAATTACTTCCGCGTGCAACTGTGACAACCACTGATGCTCTCGGGCTAGGGCCCAATTGGGTGGAGGCCTGTGCCTTTGCCTGGCTGGCCAAGCAACGTGTGGAGCATAAAACAGGTAATTTAACTGAGGTTACAGGGGCTAGCAGAGAGGCCGTTTTGGGAGCCTTATACCTGCCCTAGGAGACACCTGCAGTCATACCCAAAGGAACCTTTCACCGATCAGTAACGCACGCACTCAATTGGGAACTGGCCCCCGAGATTTTTATCAGATGGTAAATGAGGCGCCACAGCCACAGGTGGTGGTCGCATTGGGGTTAGTTATCACAAACTTAGAGCCCATTAGGCCCTCTTCGTAATCCACCGTTGATCCAACCAGATACTGATAACTGAGAGAATCGATTAACACAGTTACCCCATCACGCGACACAGGCGTATCACCCTCTGCCATATTTTCCTCAAATGAAAAACCATACTGGAATCCTGAACAGCCACCACCAGTCACATAAACCCTAAGTTTCAGTTCTTGGTTATCTTCTTCCAGCCTAAGGCTTTGCACCTTAGCAATTGCACCATCTGTGATCTCAAGCACTGAGGGAGTAAATGTTTGTATGCCTGACATATCAATTCCTCAGATCTGAACCGTGCAGCTGTATTCCATGTGATGTTATTCAGCCGCCTGCTTGTTACGATTAATTGCCTTAATA
>CAXEWB010000132.1:0-4082 GCA_963999835.1 uncultured Cellvibrionales bacterium
TCAGGGTCGCGCCAAGGACTGAGATCAAAGGCGCTATGAATCAAGATGAGAGTTTATCTAAAGCGATCTGGAAACCCAGTGCCAATAAGGAGATGCTTAAGTATCGAGCACATCTTCTGGCGCAGGTGAGGGATTTTTTCTCTCGGCAAGGCGTTATGGAAGTCGATACCCCAGTGTTGGCAACCACCTCTGTCACTGATATTAATATCGAGAGTATTACAGCTCGGGTAAACCAGTCTGAGTGCTATCTTCAAACCTCACCAGAGTATTTTATGAAGCGTTTGCTTGCTGCAGGGGTGGGGGATATCTATTGTATGGGCAAAGTATTTCGCGACGGCGAGATAGGCCCGCGCCATAATCCTGAGTTCACTTTGTTGGAATGGTACCGGCTGGATTGGGATGAGCATCAGTTGATGGCAGAGGTCAGTGCACTAATTAAATATCTATACAGTAGTCTTAATCAAATAGAGCCAGAAGTAAGCCATTTTTCATACGCAGAGTGTTTTAGCAAGGTATTTAATGTTGATCCCCACAGTTGCCCCCTAGAAGTCTTGCACGCACTAGCCATTGACATTGGTGCTGAGAACTGGGGTAAGGAGACTAGGGCTAATTGTTTAGATCTGTTGTTTAGTCAGAGGGTGGAACCAAGCCTGCCCAGTGGTCTGGTATTTATCTATGACTACCCTGTCTGTCAGGCTGCACTCTCAGAGATTCGGCATACAGGCACTGGAGAGCTGGTTAGTCGCCGATTTGAGGCCTTTCTAAATGGTGTGGAGTTAGCCAATGGGTATTATGAATTGACAGCTGCTGAAGAGCTTAGGGAGCGTTTTGAGGCCGACAATAGAAGCAGATCTTCTATGGGCCAAAACCATATGCCTTTCGATAGGTTTTTGGCCTCAGCCATGGAATCTGGCTTACCAAGTTGTTCTGGTGTTGCTGTGGGTATTGATAGATTGCTTATGTCTGTTTATGCAGTTGATTCGATTGAACAGGTTATACCGTTTAATTGGCAACGCTGTTAGTCATAGTTTGATCTAGCTGATTTTCTAGCCACATTTGAAGTAATGATTCATGACCTTTGATGGCTCTTGAGTACTGGCTTCTCCTACCACTGTTGCTGGCACACCTGCAACTATAGCATGAGCTGGAACTGGTTTTAGAACCACGCTGGATGCAGCCACCATAGCGCCCTCGCCGATTTCGATATTTCCCAACACTTTCGCACCCGGGCCCAGAAGGACCCCTTTTCTGATTTTCGGATGCCGATCGCCACTCTCTTTACCAGTTCCACCTAAAGTCACAGACTGCATGATTGATACACAGTCTTCGACCACAGCGGTCTCACCTATTACCAATCCCGTTGCATGATCTATCAGTATTCCAGAACCAATTTTCGCGGCGGGGTGAATATCAGTGGCAAAATTCAACGAACTGCTATGCTGAATTATCAAGGCCATTTGTTTATTTCCCCTGTTCCAGAGGTGATGTGCTATACGGTATGCCTGCAGTGCTAGAAAGCCTTTGAAGTAAAGGAAAGGTGTGCTGTAGGAAGTACAGGCTGAGTCTCGGTCTACAGTGGCCTGTAAATCTCGAGATGCAGCATAAAGAATCTGCCTGCCACTCAATGCATCATTTATTATTGTGGCGAGTGTTTGTGCAGGAACAGCACTGTTGCGTAATGTTGAACTTAAATGATGACTTAAAGCATCACTCATGGAGCTGTGGTCGAGCACAGTAGCGTGCAAAAAATCCTTGAGCAAAGGTTCTTCTGCCAACGCCTGTTTGCTTTCATCGATGATTTTCTGCCAGACAAATGCTATGCAGGATTCTATTTCTTGTTGCATGGTTTAAATCGTTATGACAAGCTTGGATAGCCTCTATTCTGATCTAGCTAGCGTTATAATGCCACCCTGTTCTTGCGATACACCAAATATCTACAGATTTAATCCCTATTTCTAGCAACTTTTTGGTGGCTGCGGTAACAGTTGCTCCGGTAGTGACCACATCATCAATTAAAGCTACCCGAGATCCTTTGATTTCACTTTGATCGCGAACCGAAAAGGAGTCAGCAATTGAACGCCATCGCTGTTGCCTAGTCTGCAGATGTTGGTCTGTGCGGTAACTTTTCCGACTACAGATATCATTGCGAATAGTGCAATTGGGGATTTTACTGGCCACTAAATTGGCAATTAGCTGACTTTGGTTAAAGCCTCTCCGCAGTTGTTTCAACCAGTGTAGTGGCATAGGAATTAAGACTTCAGGGATTGGTTCCATGTTGTAGCTTTGCAGGATAATATCGGCTAATCGCAAACTTAATTGTTTCAGCTCTGGCGCATAAGCATTGCTCTTGATGTGAACAATGGATTTATTGATCGGATACTGATAGCTAAATGCGGCTATACAGCGCCTGTAGGCAGGTGGTTTTTTTTGGCATTGAGGACAGATACCTGAAAAAATAAGCGGTAGGGCACAACATGGGCATTGATTCTGCAGGTGGGGCAGTTCATCAGTGCAATCACCACAAAAGCTTGTCTGTTCATGATTGAGTTGGGTAAGACAGAGTTTGCAGGAGCCTGGTAGTAGGGTCTCTTTTAGTCCTTTAAAGAGCTTGTCCATACTATTAGTTTTTTACCTCCAATTATTTTTGTCCATAAGGGTAAGTTTGTTCTATACCACTTTATCTGTGGGATCTGAATCATCTGAATCATCTGAATCAGCCAGGTCCTGCAGTTCATCCTTGTCATCATTATCACTCAATCCATAATCCTCACTGAGAATACCTCCAGGCACCTTTGGCGCATAGTCGCGGGGGGGTTCCAAATCCTCAGCGCTCAATAGTGGGTTGCCTTCATCATCGGTCAGTGAGAGTTCAGATCCCCCGGCTTTTAAAAGTTGCCTGCCAATTTCTGGGCTGGCCAATCTAATAGCACTGGTTGCGAGGTGTTCATGAATTTTTCGGTAACTTTGAGTCATACTCGAGGTCAGATGAGATACTTGCAGAAAATGTTCTGTCACCTCTTGCTGATAACGCTTGAGCTGTTGTTCCGTGTGTTCAAGTTTTTTCTCCAGATCAGTGACAGACTGATCACCTGTCTGATTTTGTCGAGAATACAAATGCCCCAAACCGGCACCGATAAGGAAGCATGCGGCCGATGTGAGAATCATTGTTAAATTAATCATTCACTGTCCCCTAAAAACAATGGGCTTTAATTGCTTTTCACGTCACGAAACTATGGTAGTAGAAAAAAATTGATAAGAGAAGTCGCTTATCCATTAGTTTGCAAATAGTCTCAGAATATATGATGTAATGCAAAGTACAAATTTTTCTGTTGTGTAGTTTTAGTTGTCATGTGAACATTTGGTGGGTAAAGTCACCGCTGTCGAGAACACCTGCATAATTTGATGACTACTCCCAAGCAAAGATATTTACAGGATTTAAAACGAGAGGGATTTGTTGCAGACAGCGCTCAACAATATGCGGTAGATTTGTTGGATGACTTGCATCATCGTCTGGTGTCCACTCATTTAACTGATGGCCCTCGGTTCTTCCCGCGTCTAAAAACTAAGTTCTTTAAGTCGCCTAAAAAGCCTGAACAGGGTTTATACCTTTGGGGCGGTGTTGGACGTGGCAAGACATATCTAATGGACAGTTTTTTTGAGACCTTGCCGTTTGAACGTAAAATGCGCATACATTTTCACCGATTTATGCGCCGCGTGCACAGTGATTTAACAGAATACAGCGGTCATGTGAATCCCTTGGAAAGGGTTGCACAAAAAATTGCTACAGAAGCCAGTATTATTTGTTTTGATGAGTTCTTTGTCAGTGATATAACCGATGCAATGTTGCTTGGCAATTTGTTTAGGGGACTTTTTGACCGCGGTGTCTGCCTGGTCGCCACCTCGAATGTCATGCCTGACAAACTTTACAATAATGGTTTGCAGAGACAACGATTTTTGCCTGCCATTGAATTACTCAAGCAGCACTGCATGGTAATCAATGTGGACGGAGGCGTTGACCATCGACTGCGAAAGTTGGAAACCACTGAACTCTATCACTCCCCCCTAAATAGGCAATCATACAA
>CAXEWB010000133.1:0-4597 GCA_963999835.1 uncultured Cellvibrionales bacterium
AGACAGGTGTTGAAATGGAGGCATTAACAGCTGTATCAGTAGCTGCCCTGACAGCCTATGACATGTGCAAAGGTATTGATAAAGCGATGGTTATTAGCGAGGTTAAATTACTGAGAAAAACTGGTGGCAAATCAGGTAATTGGTTGATTGACCAGTAAAATTTCCGCTAAATCAATATTTTATAAAACATATATAATAAATTACTGTGTATAATTATAAGTTAGCATTTTTCATTTAAAAAAGTTTCTAAAATCGGTATTGGTATTGGCGCCTCGTCAAAGCTACGAGACATAGCCTGTGAGTTAGCTTTTTAAAGGATACTAGTGGTAACAGATCCTGTCATGACTACGTGTGGGTTACATGACTCAGACGTAGCTAGTCTAAAAGCCAAAAATGCTGCAACTTATTGCAGTGTTTATGTCTTTAGTTATAGAATACTTTGGCAGTCGGCGACTTGCTGTGTGATTCCTAATCTAATTCCACTCAAAATAATTGACCGTTGCTCCCTAGTGGTCAGTATATTTTCAATTTATAGGACCTATTTGTGAGTGGTCTAACAAAATTTAGGCAAGAAATTCGAGACTGGCTGGAAGTAAACTGTCCACAGTCGATGCGCTCGCCCGCCAAAGATGAAGCTGATAAATGTTGGGGAGGGCGAAATTTTACCTTTAAAAGTGAAGACCAAAAGCTATGGATGGAGCGCATGGCAGCTAGAGGTTGGACAGCGCCGGATTGGCCTACAGAATATGGCGGCGGAGGCCTTACTAAGGCTGAGTGCAAAATATTGCGCGAGGAAATGGCGCGCATTAAGGCGCGCTCACCGCTCGATAGTTTTGGTATTTGGATGATCGGCCCGGCACTATTAAAGTTTGGCTCTGAGGCGCTAAAACAACAGCATTTGCCACCCATTGTTCGTGGTGAGATTCGCTGGTGTCAAGGTTATTCGGAGCCCAATGCGGGTTCTGATCTCGCTGGACTGCAATGTAAGGCCATAGATAATGGCGATCATTATGTGGCGAATGGGCAAAAAGTTTGGACATCCTATGGTGACAAAGCAGATTGGATGTTTTGTTTGTTTCGCACCGATCCTGAGGCAAAAAAACAGATGGGCATCAGCCTAATGTTATTTGATATGCAAACCCCTGGCGTACAAGCCAAGCCAATCAAATTAATCTCAGGGAGTTCACCCTTCTGTGAAACCTTTCTTGATAATGTCAGAGTAGAAAAAGATCAGGTGGTTGGAGAAGTCAATCAGGGTTGGACAATTGCCAAGTATCTTCTTACCCATGAACGGGAAATGATTGGGGGCTTTGGCCTTACCGACGCTGGTTCAGATACTCTGGGTGATGTTGCCACTAAAACAGTAGGTCTTGCAGACGGAAAATTAACTGATCAGATTTTGCGGGCTGATGTTGCAAAGTGGGAAATTGATGCCGCTGCTTTTACTTATACTGCAGAGCGAGTGACTGATGAGGCAAAAGCTGGTGGTGTGGGCGCTACCTCTGCAATGCTTAAATACTATGGCACAGAACTCAATAAGCGACGCTTTGAGCTTATGCTAAAGCTACACGGAAGCAACAGTATGCATTGGTCTGGTCAGGCGAGCAGTGAGGGCTATCTACCGCGCCTATGGTTGCGTACCAAGGGTAATTCTATTGAAGGTGGTACATCAGAGGTACAACTAAATATTATTGCAAAAAACATCCTTGGTTTAGGTTGAATGTGGAGTAATTTGTAATGGCCTTGGTTTTAAATGAAGAGCAATTAATGCTCAAAGAGTCAGCACAGGGTTTTTTGGCTGAATATGCTCCCGTTTCAGAGTTGCGCAAACAGCGAGATGCTGGCAGTGAAACCGGTTATGGAGAGAGTTTATGGCCGCAGATGGTGGATATGGGTTGGGCTGCTGTACTGGTGCCAGAGGTCTTTGGCGGTCTTGAATTTGGGCATGTGGGTATGGGACAGCTGATTGAGCAGACGGGCCGAACACTTACGCCATCGCCCCTATTTGCCTCTGCAGTGATGGGTGTCAGTGCGATCCATTTGGCAGGAACAGAGGAGCAAAAGGATTGCTATCTCAATGCGCTGGCCGCCGGTAAGCTCACCCTAGCGCTTGCTGTAGACGAAACAGCACATCATAAACCTGAAAATATAAGCCTTAGTGCGACCAAACAAAAAGACGGTGATTATCTCTTAAACGGCCGAAAAAACTTTGTTGTCGATGGTACGATTGCTGATAAATTAATTGTAGCTGCGCGCACCTCTGGAGAGACGGGCGATAGGCAGGGTATAAGCCTATTTATCGTAGATAGTGACACCAGCGGTGTCGACAAACAGCGTGTGGATATGGTCGATAGTCGCAATTATGCAGACATCGACTTCAATCAGGTACAAGTAAGGGTGGAGTCACTGTTGGGCGAAGAGGGTGCAGGTTTCGATCTTCTATCCTCCGTATTAGACATTGCCAACGCTCATCTTTCTGCAGAGTTGCTAGGAATATGTGTGGAGACCTTTGAGCGCACCTTGCAGTACCTTAAAGATCGCAAACAATTCGGTGTTTCTATTGGTTCATTCCAAGCTCTGCAGCATCGAGCTGCTCACTGGTGGAGTGAAATAGAACTGGCTAAATCATTGGTTGTTAAAACACTTCAGGCATTGGATGCGGGTGATTCAGATGTGCCGATTTTGGTGAGTATTGCTAAAGCCAAATTATCAGAGGTAGCTGAGCTATCCACTAATGAAGCAATACAAATGCACGGCGGTATAGGCATGACCGATGAATATGAAATTGGCTTTTTTATAAAACGCGCAAGGCCAGCACAGACCCTTTTTGGCGATTACAGCTACCATGTTGATCGTTTCGCCTCTCTCAAGGGTTATTGATAACAGTGATTTAGCCAAAGATAAGTAATCAAGAGGAATTTTATGGATTTAGGTATAAGTAAAAAACTCAAGCCTATCTTGGAACAGGTTAAGCAGTTTATTGATACTGAAATCTTGCCTGTTGAAGAAGAATACCATCAAGAGGTCTCCAAGGGTGATCGTTGGACTTTTACAGAGCGACAGACTGAAATTCTTGAAGGGTTAAAAGCCAAGGCCAAAGCGCAAAATCTGTGGAATTTTTTTCTCACCCACTACGAGGGTGGACATGGTTTAAATACGGTTGAGTATGCTTACATAGCTGAGGAAACAGGTCGTTCGGCGTTGGCCCCAGAAGTCTTCAACTGCTCTGCGCCGGATACAGGTAATATGGAGGTACTGGCACGCTATTGCACCGAAGAACAAAAACGTCGCTGGCTAGACCCCCTATTAGCCGGTGAAATCCGATCTGCCTATGTCATGACTGAGCCAGATGTAGCGTCTTCTGATGCGACGAATATCTCCCTCTCCTGTGTGGCTGATGGTGATGAATGGGTGCTCAATGGAGAGAAAATATGGATTTCGGGTATTGGTGACCCGCGCTGTGAAATTCTTATTGTGATGTGCAAATCCAATCCAGATGCGCCACGCCACGCCCAGCATTCCCAAGTACTGGTTCCAAGAAATACACCCGGCATTAAAATCCTTCGCCCCATGACCATTTTTGGCAATGATGATGCCCCCCATGGCCATATGCATATGCGTTTTACCGATGTTAGAGTGCCCAAGGAAAATATGATCTTGGGTGAGGGAAGAGGCTTTGAGGTGGCACAGGGGCGTTTGGGTCCCGGTCGTATACATCACTGTATGCGTGCCATAGGTCTAGCAGAAGCCGCGCTTAAGCTAATGTGTCAGCGCTCGCTTAATCGCACCGCATTTGGTCGTCCACTGGCTAAATTAGGCGGTAATGTGGATATTATTGCCGATGCGCGCATGCAAATAGAGATGACTCGACTATTGTGTTTAAAAGCAGCTTGGTTGATGGATAACGTGGGTACAGATTCAGCCCAGGTCTATATATCAATGATCAAAACCGTTGCTCCAACAACTACACTAAAGGTAATTGATGAAGCCATGCAAATGTACGGCGGGTTAGGGGTCTCTCAGGATACACCACTGGCTGCTTGGTATGCCGCAATGCGCACACTTCGCTTCGCTGATGGTCCCGATGCAGTTCACCGTATGGTGGTGGCTCGTCATGAGTTAAGCAAACATAGAGACTAATCAACCCGAGTTAATTTCAACAATGGAAGTACTATGAAAGCGCTTGTTTGTAACCAATTCGTCTCTATTTCAGAGCGTAGGGCCAAGGACAAGGTTGTTCTTTCTATGGCGTAATAATAAAGTTTAGAAAATAGCCATAAAAAAAGGCCGGATAACCCGGCCTTTTCTATAGCTATCTTGTAACTAAACAGTCACTAAATGTTGTAAAGAACGCCCAACAATCCAACGATTGTTAGAACCACTGTATAGGGTAATGCCATTATAACCATGCGCATATATGAGAGTCTTATAAGCGGAGCCAATGCCGAAGTCAGCAGGAATAGAAATGCTGCCTGTCCATTGGGCGTGGCCACACTAGGAAGATTAGTACCCGTATTGATGGCAATGACCAACTTATCAAATTGTGGTCGATCAATCAGTCCCGACTCCAGCGCCATCTTCACTTCATTGATATAAA
>CAXEWB010000134.1:0-10632 GCA_963999835.1 uncultured Cellvibrionales bacterium
GTAGTCTCACCTTTCACTATTTTTTCAGTGACTGAGAGTTCAGTCTCGTTTTTTAAGGTTTGGTTTCCGGTAGATGCACATGCTGTGATCAAAATGGTGACAAATATTGTACCTATAATCTTGACGGTTTTGACAAACATTCAACGCTCCTTGTTGATAGAAATTAATTCGAAGTAAAATTACATACTTTCTTATTGTAGCATAAAAATACGAAAACGCATGGTTCCTTTAATATAATGCATCTTGGCCGCGTTGAGTTTTTACCGTTAGTGAGAAACTTATAAGCATTCCATATATTTATTGTCCCAAATAAATGAAATTTTTAGCTTTATAAGGCACTATACGAGCCTCAAAAAATAACCAATACGGAGACAAAATGAAACTTGAATCCTTGGCACTTCATCATGGCTACCAATCAGAGGCAACCACTAAAGCCGCGGCAGTCCCTATTTATCAAACAACTTCCTATACTTTTGATGATACTCAGCATGGTGCTGATCTGTTTGATCTCAAAGTACCGGGTAATATTTATACGCGCATTATGAATCCAACCACTGATGTGTTGGAGCAACGTGTTGCTGAAATGGAAGGTGGTATTGCTGGTTTGTGCCTTGCTTCAGGTATGGCGGCTATCACCTATGCTATTCAGTGTGTCACAGATGTCGGCTCAAATATTGTCAGTACCTCGCAACTGTATGGTGGTACCTATAATTTATTTGCCCACAGTCTGCCAAGACAGGGTGTTGAGGTTCGCATGGCCTCGCATGATGATTTTGAAGGGCTAGAGGCATTAATTGATAACAAGACTAGCGCTGTTTTCTGTGAATCTATTGGCAACCCCGCAGGTAATGTTGTGGATCTTGCTCGATTGGCAGAGATAGCCCATCGCAATGGTGTGCCACTGATGGTAGACAACACGGTTGCTACCCCTTATTTGTGTCGGCCCATCGATCTGGGTGCGGATATTGTTATCCATTCACTGACTAAATATATCGGTGGGCACGGTACGACCGTAGGTGGCATTATTGTCGATTCTGGTAAGTTTGATTGGGCGGCAGATAAAGAGCGTTTCCCCATGCTAAACAAGCCAGACCCTTCCTATCATGGCGTAGTCTACACCGAGGCGTTGGGCCCAGCTGCTTTTATTGGTCGCTGTCGTGTGGTGCCCCTGAGAAATACCGGTGCGGCGTTGGCACCTCACAGTGCTTTTATGATCCTGCAGGGTCTGGAAACCCTGGGGCTGCGTATGGATCGCCACTGTGAAAATGCACTAGCTGTTGCTGAATACTTGCGCGGCCATAAAAAGGTCGAGTGGGTAAATTATGCTGGTTTAGATGATAGTCCCTACAAAGCTACCGCGGACAAAATTTCTGGTGGCAGGGCATCAGGTATACTCAGTTTTGGCATCAGTGGTGGCAAAGAGGCAGGTGCTCGATTTATTGATGCGCTGCAGATGATACTGCGCCTAGTTAATATTGGTGACGCTAAATCACTGGCCTGTCACCCAGCCTCAACAACTCATCGCCAGTTAAATCCTGAAGAACTTGCAACGGCAGGTGTGTCTGAGGACCTGGTTCGTATATCGGTGGGTATTGAGCATGTTGACGATATTATTGCAGATATCAGTCAGGCACTAGATAAGGCTTAACAAACAGTTACAGCAAACAGTACAAGTAAAAATAAAAAAGGCTAGCTTGTGTAAGCTGGCCTTTTTTTTAAATTGCCAAATTTCCTTTTGCCACATAAGCCCGAGCAAAATAACAGTGGCTTTAGCAATCCAAGGTCGGCTTCCATAACATTGTAATTGACCCAGTAACCATCCTGAAACCACATACGGTAACTGCCAAGAATATTCGCAGAGCCCACTCTAAGGTAGACAAAGGCTGAGATGACAAAAAATATACCTGTTGAAAACTAATTTTTTCAATATAAAACAGTAAGTTACAAATTCATCTGCTCTTTCCTGATGTCTCGATATTAAAGATAGTTGTCGCCCTGTCAAGACAACTGTCACCTCATTTGTACCTAAATTATTTTGCTTTTATTTGACGATTAAGGATCTTCGTCATAATTATTTAACAATCTTGTGACACTTTAAGTTTAAAACAATAGAGAGATAAATGAATTACTATAAAACTGTCTGGATCTCGGATATCCACTTGGGCTCTGTGAATTGCAGAGCTGAAGAGTTGCTCGATTTTTTAAAATATAATGATGCTGAAAAAATCTATCTGGTTGGCGACATCATTGATGGGTGGAGGCTAAAAAATAAATGGTATTGGCCCCAAGAACATAATGATGTGATTCAAAAGTTATTGCGAAAAGCAAGAAACGGCACCAATGTAATATACATTCCTGGTAATCATGATGAAGTAGCAAGACAATTTACAGGTTTGGCTTTCGGTGAAATACCGATTAAAAGGGATGACATTCACGTGACAGTATCTGGTCAAAGGTTATGGGTCACTCACGGTGATCAGATGGATGCGCTCATGTTTCATGCAAAATGGCTATCGAAAATAGGCGATTTTCTGTATGAAATGGTAACTTGGGCGAGCAGGATAATTCATAAAATTAGGCAAGCAGCTGGTTATAAGCACTGGTCGCTCTCGACTTATTTAAAAGGTAAAGCAAAAAATGCTATTAAGTATGTCGAGCGTTTTGAGAGGCTTATGGCAGAGGAAACGCAGAAAAAAGGCTATTCAGGTGTGGTTTGTGGGCACATCCATCAGCCTGCAAAGAAAATTCTTGGTGGCATTCAATATTATAATGATGGTGATTGGGTTGACAGTAATTCTGCACTGGTAGAAACACTCTCTGGAGAGATTGAGCTTGTTTACTGGAAAATATAATAGCGCATGATGCTTTGCCATCAACAGTCACCTCTACCGTACCTAATGTGTGAATATGATCTAGATAAATATGTAAGCTATTGATTTATATATGAATGGTGGCCCCAGTAGGACTGGAACCTACGACAAATCGATTATGAGTCGACTGCTCTAACCAACTGAGCTATTGGCCCTTAATTTGATTTATTAGATATTTATTCGTCAATAAAACTACGCAGGTGATATGAGCGAGTAGGGTGGCGTAGTTTGCGCAATGCTTCCATACGCCTAATTGCTGATGACACTTATTTTATACATGCAAGCTTGGCTTCTTGCCTAAGAACCTGTTTGCCCACTGACGTAATAAACACCGTCCCCTGTGTCTGTTGCACAACATCTTTTTTAAATGAAAAGTTAAATTGGTATGAATCGCTTAATGTGGATTGCGATTCCTTACACAATTCACCTAAAAGGCTTGATACACGGTCCTGAAAAGCCAAAAGAAATTCAAACTCAGCCTCGAGCGAGTCATGCTTGGAAAATAAAAACCCTAAATAGTAGTAGTGATTATCAGAGCTAACAAAATAGCCCGCTGAATCAAGACTACTTTGATGCGTCAACAATAGGGTGTCCCAGGGTTTTGTTGAGGATGAAAGACTGCTGGCAGAGAACAAAACCAAAGCCAGCAGCCATGGTATCTTAAAAGTCGTCATCGACCTCAAAATCGCCTACCCACGAACCAGATTGACTATTGCCAGAGGAATTTGAGCCATACTCTGTTACAGATTCCTCCTCTTGCTGTCCCTGATCTCTTTTCATCGAGGCACGGTCCTCTGCTCGACTGTCGTATTCAGAGGCAACTTGATTCGCACCAGATGCTACACCCGCATTATAAATGGCCCTGTTGTTCAGAGTTTTGTTAGCCTCAGCCTTCATTCCGGCTTCTTCACCTTTAATAAAGCTTTGATCGGCATTGACTTCCTTAAGCGTGGCATACATATCTTTCATAATGCCAGATGCCTTCACTGCAAGGGCGCTGTTTACATTTGCTACAGCTACAATAATATTTTTACCTGTTGGGTTATGAACTGTCTCTTCAATTCTGACTGTTTCCAAGCCGCGGATGGTTAAGTTTTTGACTGATTCTTGTATATTCGCAGAAAAATCCTTAAGCAATTTTGACTCGATCTTGCCATCAGCGCCGCGGATATCTCTTTTCAGTCTCTCTGCTGATTTAACCGACTCAACGGAGGATTTCAGACTTAATATAGCTGCCTGCTTGGCCCAAAGAATAGCTTCCTCCTCAAGTATTGAATAACTACCCATATCATTTGGGTCATACTCTACAGCTGAAATTCCCATAAAGTTTGTCGAGCCATCATTGGCAAGATAACGCCTGGCGCCTACCATCGATGATAGATTTTGCTTATCTAGCCAGTCATCAAGAGAGATTTTGTTATTTCTTGGTTTTCCTTTGCCGCCACGCATTAAAATGTCTCTGGCTTCTAGTTCAAGCTTGGGGCTCCAGACTACGAGGGAAGCAATAGTGTATTGCCCTCGCAAATCATCGTAGCTTTCCACTTGCATAAGTGTTGTTGCGCCAAAGAGAGGCATACTTGATGTGGTTTCAATTGCTGAGCGTGTCTCCTTTTTAACCTGACCTTGTAGCTCAGTAATTTTTTTCTGCACTTCTTCTAGAAGACCTCTCTTATCTTCTTCAATCTGTTGTGCCTTACCTAATCGCAATTTTATATCTTCGAGACGTTGTTTTTTATCATCAGTTATTTGCTGAGTATCAAAGGTCTCATCAAGTTTTTTTACGGTAGCCTCTAATAGAGCATTGAGCCGATCGCCAACAGTGACTCCTCTCAACTCATCTGCGCGAGCTTCATCATAGGCTGAGATTAATGCTGTTGACTCACTTTGAGCCTGTCGATAAAGTCTCTCAGCTTGCGCTTCCATATCCTTAATTTGTTTTTGTTCAGCTTCCAATTGCTTGGCTATGGGGTTGCCTGGTACAGAGAGAACGTTTTCTGCACTGGCATTAGTGGTAAAACTTTCAATGATATTTGCTTTTGCAAGTAAAGAGGCTTCAATAGCAAGTGCCTCTCGTTTTTGCAGAAAATCAGGATCGAAGGAATCAATGGCCTCACCAACCTGTTTAATAACCATGATACGATTTTTTTGATCGTCCCAACCCCCAACTTTAAAGCCTTTTTTACGTGCTATGCCCCGCAGCACAGAGCCTGCTTGCTGTGATGGACTCAGGCCGCGAGGTGCCTCAACATTACCATTCTGAAACTGTGCAACAGCCGCATTTCCACCATCTTCCGAAAAGACATCGGGCGCAGTAGAGAAAAGCATTACCAGAGCAAGCCAATGGCTCATTTGACCGTATTTTTTCATCCTTTATCTCCCTTTTTTGATTTAAAGGCTCTACCAATCATCATCATACTCAGATTGTTTCTTTTTAATTTTTTCCTTCACCTTTCGCTCATATTGCTCTGCGCGAGAGGGTGCTGATTTTTCAAGCCGGCAAACAAACTTACCGGTCTTAAAGTCATTAAATGCTGAAAGATCACCTTTTAATAGGCTAGCCGTACTCATTTTTGGCGCTACGCGCTCAACTTTCAGTTCTCCAACCTTGGACTCAGCTCTTCCCAATGATTCTTTTGTATAGGGGTCATAGACCTTAGGGCCGCGCTCATAAACACCGTATATGGCACCCGCTTCGACCAAGTCACCACCCTGATTTAAGGTGAAAACACCTCGATTCACTGCAACAACCATAATCGGATAAATCGCATCGAGAATTTGATTTCCAATTTTCGAGCTTGCTATCTCCGCCATGGCAATGTCGGCACTGGGTCTCATTCCGGTGCCCATAACTTTTTCGAAAGAAGCTTGATCAAATCCTAGTATTGCGTTGTCAGCAAATTTAACTTGGCTTGTTGCAATATCAATGATCTTAAAATTGACAGTGGCCTTGCCTTCGGGAATTTTAAAAGTCTTCTTTATAGTGGGAAAATAAACGTCTCTAATTTGGCTTTTGACGTCTTCGACCTGTCCAACAACGATATAATCGGCTGTTAGGGTGCTTCCCAGTCTGGCTAATTCTGAGACTGGTGTCAGCGCATTGGTTGCAGCCACTGCCCGTTCGCCGGCAATTTCTGCCATATTCTGACGATCAAGCACAGTAAAACGCCTAGAGCCAACCAGTTTACCTACCAGGGCATTAGAAAAATTGCGAGCGAAATCTTCTGATCCGGTAAACGGTATAACAGCTATTTTTAATCTGCTAGCAGAGGCAGACAGTTTTAACTTAGCGATTCTGGCATCAACCATCACCACGTATTGGCCACGTTCATTCTGTGTTTCAGAGAGCACTCTGTATGAATCCACTACACCATTAGTTGCCTCGTTATATTGGCGTTGCATCGCTGTAGAGGACTGGAAAGACTTATTCTTGCCATCACTTGCAGTTTTCGTAATCTTATTTATAGCATTCGTGGCGGCAACGGACTTGCCGTTTACTCTGCCGACAGCTTCCACTACGGCTGCATTGACTGCTTCTTGTGGGGAATTACCAACCCCTTTGGTTTCTACATTAATATATTCAAGTTGCGCACGAGCCATAAGACTTGTGGAAAAGCTCAAACAGGCCAGACACAAAAAACTCATAAGGCATCGGTAATTTATTTTCATTGCTACTCCCCGTCTAACAAACATTGAGGCTGTATTAGCCGGCCATCTCATCCCCAGAGGCACCATCAGTGGGAACACCAGCTTTCTTACCAAAACCAACCAATGATGAAGTGGTTTTAGTCCATTCTGTGATTAATTTAGGCGTAGCCTTAGCAATGTACAGTCCAGTATCTAGCTTTTTCTTTAACTTTGCAGCGCCAGTGATACCTGCACCCTTAATTTCACTCGAGGCACTTTTCGCCCAGTCTTTAGCCTTTGGTCCAAGCTTTGACATTATCAGGGTGCCTTTGCCCAACGGCAGATAGGCTTTAGTCAACTCCTTCTTACTGTCTGCATCGAGATCAGCACCTGCTGAAAGATTGTCCTGATACTGTTTTTCGGCATCCGCTGAGGCCTCTATAACTTCTTCTAGGCAGCTCTTCTTACAATCATCACCGGACAAGCGTTCTCCCTCAGCGCGAAGCGATTCAGCTTCATCTTCCATTCCCAGCGACTTAAGCACATGACCTTGAGCTTTCAGAACATGACCCAGTGCCGCCTTAAAATCACCAACAATTGCTTCTTGTGTGTCTGCTGCTGACTGACCAGAACTTTCCTCTCCCTTAGAGCCAAGACCCGGAACAGAGGGCATTTGGAAAGCGAGAGCTGAACTTGATATTGCAGTTAGTAAAAAAAGGGTAACTAAGTTTTTCATTTTTTTTCTCCTACCTTATGCCTGCGGCATTTAATTGTTGAACTATTTCATTACTTGCAGATTCTGCTGCCTTGATAAGCGCATTAGTTTCCGCAACGGTTTGATTTGGCCCAAGACCAGAAAACTGGGTTGGCTGAACCGACGCTACTGTTTCAAAAAAGAGGCCATCATCTTGATAAACCTGCGCCATAACGGTTGCATAAACACGGTTTAAACCACTGACTGGGTCCGTATCCTTTTCCCCCACATCGACTGTCGCAATAACCAAGATGGGTATTTTGCCCGCAATAGCATCAAAGGCATTATTCTTTGTGCTCGGGTTCAGGTCATCACCAAAGGTAAAGTCCTGTTTAAATGCTTCTAAATCAAAGCCAGAGAATCTGCTCGCGACCTGAGATGCATCTATGGTTCTGAAACCAAAGCTTGAAAATGTCTGATTTACTGCAGCGTCGAGGCCGCTGGGCCTGAAGACATCCCAAGTTATCTTGTCCGCTTTATTTACAGAGCTACCGCCTGTTTCTTTGATATTTTTTGTGCTGGAATAACCCTCAGTGCTAGCACTACTGCCAGCTATAGATGCTGTTTCCGAGCCTTCACTAAAGGTGGTATTTGCCTCAATGCTGGTTCTCTTTGTGTCATAGGTTTTCACGTTGTCAGCCTTTCTCGCCAAGAACACTGCAGTCATCCTAGATCGTGGCCCCGACACTTGTACAGAAGATGTATTGCCTAGCAGACTAATTTTATTGACATTAACTACACCTTTTACCTTCAGCTTAAAGGATTTATCCTTACACCTGTGGTCAACTTGCGCATTTAAAAAGTAATCATCTATATTGGCCAAGATCTGATCTTCGTTTTCAGCGAATACAGAAGATATAGCCACTGACTGACTTGCAGCCCATGATCTAAGGGCATTGGTTTTGGCTTGCGCTAGAACTTCATTATATTCACTGATTTTTCTGGGTCGATCGTCCTTACATTTATATTTTAATTCTTTATTTTGAGAGCCAGTGACAGTCGCTGCAAAAACTTGCATTGACACAATTAGACTTGCCAGTGGAATGATGACTAATAACAGTTTTTTTAAATGCATATTTTTCACCTTAGTTTTTCAAAGATCTCTCGGTCTAGGCTTTTACTCAGTTTTTGAATCTTTTTAAATGATTTCTTAGAAAACATTTTTTCCTTAAACCATTTTTTATCGGGCTTAGCGAGTTGAGCGCAGAATTCGTCAGAGAGCACAGTGAGTGAATTTTTTAGCTCATTCCATTCGTTAACTTGCAATTTTTTGGGCAGTTTCAAAACGCGACCGGATTGAGCTTTTTCGCTGTATAACAGCTCATCAAACCCGAGATCGCCAATTGAAACACGTAAGCCGGCTATAAAAGAGGGATAGATTAAGTTATCAGTTTCCTTCATGATCTTTTTGTTAAATCCCAGCAATTTCAAGTCCACAAAATAATCTGCTGGGGGAAGTTCAAATTGCACCGCATCGGCATTCTCAAAGCGCATTGCCATGGCGCCACCAATGGCTTGCCCTTTGGTATAGGGCAATACGGGAATACCAAGCCTTTTCGACATAGCAGCAGAGAACTGACTGGCTACTCTAGTGTTAAATGTCTCGTTATCAACCTTATATTTAACAAGGTATTTCTCTGCGTTGGCAGTCTGGGTAACACTTCTTACTTTTATATTCCAACTATTGAAAGGTTTATCAAAATTAACGTCTGTCAAGCGTGAGGAAAATTCATTGACCAAATTAATTTTTTTGGACTGATCGTAATAGACGGTTTCGTATATCTGACGCTTGTAGGCTGCGTCGATTGTTTTTGGGCTGTCTGTGTAACTGGTGACAAAGGGAACAGTGCTGATGATTCTTTTTTCAGTGAAGTCAAATAGAACGATTTGACCAAAGGTGGTCGCTTTAACCGCAAAATAGCCACTTCCTGTTTCCTCCGCCTGAAATTGCTCTTCGGTAATAGCCAGGGCAATACTTAAGGCATTCCCAGATTTACTATTTCCCAGTCCAGACAAAAAACTGACATCTTCAATATTGACTTTGCTAATAGCTGATTGCAAGAGACTATTATATTTAGCAAGAGTAGCTGGGTTATTTATGATAGAAGAAGCATATGGAGCGGCAACGCCCATGTTTGAAGCATTCCCAATATAAGATAAGCCGGCAAAATAGACTTGAGTAGCTGACCATGCGAAGGTGCAGTAACTGCAGACAAAAAGGAAAGCTAAAGCTTTTGAAACACTTTTAATCATCACTGTTATTAGTCTACTCTTATATGGTTTTACTTTACTTACATAGACTATTACACAAAGCTAAGTATGCGGCAAGCGCTAATCAAAGCTTGAAATTAGTCACAATGCTTAGTTTGCAAACGGTTAGCATTCATCCCCTCACTGGCAGAGTAGGTTAAACCATAGGTGTCTATGATGGTTGTGAACAACAGTAAGTATTGGCATTCATTTTCTGGCGGTAGCCAGTTACTGGGTCCCTTGGCACCTTTCTGCCTATTGAGGCGAGCCTCCACAGCCAGTAAATTTAATGGATCATTAGCAAACCTGACACGTTTAGATTTAGTCCAGTCTGCGGCACCGTGCTCCCATGCCCACTTTAATGGCACTACATGATCTATATCAAGTTGGGATGCTTTAAAGATTAGTTGGTTGCTATAGGGAGACTTCCAGGATCCCTCAAGTACCCTGCATTTTTTTAAAGATTTGAATGTAACAGGTGTCTGAGATTGCGCTATAAGAACCTCATGACGTGCGTTTTGACAGTCACCATCATCATCTGACCAACCGTGTCCAAATTCTTCCCGCGAGTATTCAGTTGACGGCTTTTCTGAATCCGCATCTAAATCCTCTATAGCTGAGAGGAGTTTTTTGCCTAGGGAGAATATATCGGACGTGTTTATATCGATAATTGAAGAAGTTTCTGCAACGGCTGGTTGAAACCATACTGACGCAACCAACAACAGTGACATAGGAAATATGTTCTTTGTGAACATTACAGCATCCCGCCTAGCGCATTATTTTTATAAATTATCTTTGTATTATGTCATGGTTGCTAAATCATTCAATATTAAAGGTATTGTGAAAGGCATTTCTAGAAGTTAAATTTTGGGATCCCAATGGATGATAATTTCTAAAGCGGGAGGTGATATGAGTATTTCTTACGTGCTTAGCTTACTACCTTCAAAAAATGACTACCAAAGAAAGAGCAAAATCCTATGAGTTGGCTATACAGCATGTAGATTCCCAGTTTCAGGATTGTGTTTGAACTTATTAAGGAAATAATGGTGGGCCCAGTAGGACTTGAACCTACGACCAATCGATTATGAGTCGACTGCTCTAACCAACTGAGCTATGGGCCCTTAATTTGATTTA